>CAYFRV010000004.1:34738-37299 GCA_964345495.1 uncultured Bacteroidales bacterium
GGCAATTCTATATTTTGATCCTGAGGTAATCCGTATTCTTCTTCAAGCTTTATACCAATATTTTCAAGTTCTTCGAGTACCGGTTCATATATTTCCGGAATCACAGGTCTGTAAACTCCCGCCAATTCTATTTCTCCTTCAAGAATTAACCGGACTGCAATAGCGGCTGGCAAAGCCACAGTTCTGGCTACAGATGTGTCAGTGTCCGGACTTCCATAAACGAGCATACTGGAACGAATTACTTCTTTTTCCTTTTCTTTATTTGGAAACTTGGTTAGGAATGTATGCTGCATGACAACCATGTCGCGTTCTTTTTTGCCTAATTTCATTTTTTGCAGCATCAAATCAGAAGTCACTTCAAACGGTGAGTCTTTTTCCCTGTTGATGGGTTTGTTGTCGAATAAACCCAGCCACTCCAGCGATTTTATGGCATGAGCATCTTCCGGAATATTCAGGTAATCGGCTGTTCTCTTTTTGATGTCAGTTGAGTCGGAAGCTCCTATTTGATCAGCGATAAGGTCGGCATAAGTTTTTCCTTTTAAATTGACCGGTTCCTCTGAAATTAAATTCAGTTCCTTTAATGCATCAATGCTTTCGCACCAGCCGGGATGTCTGAAAGTTCCGCGGTAGATAGTCTTTGCTTCGGGAATATCGTAAATATCGATATAATTAATTGAATCGCGATTTGCATAAACTTCCAGCTGTCCGATTTCAGAAAATTTTTGAGGAAAGGTCTTTTTAAACAGGTCTTTTGAAGGAATATTTACTTCTTTACTATCCTTAAGATATCTTGCCGAATTGTTTCCGGCTTTTACAACACCTTTTGGACTCCATGAAAATTTATATCTGAAAGGATTGTCTGCTGCTTCTGGTGCTGCCAGAGCTCCGGTGATGGAGTAGAATTCTTCTACTTCTCCACCTTTGCTATGTACTTCATCGATGATTTTCTTTGCTGACATGTGATCAATTCCCGGGTCAACACCAATTTCATTTAATAAAACAATGCCTGCATCTTTTGCAAGTGCATCCAGGGCAAGCATTTCGGGTTGAACATACGAGGTGGTAACCATATTCTTCTTGTGTTCAATACATTTTTTCGCAACCATTGCATGATACGCATAAGGTAGAAAACTCACAGTCAGGTCATGATCTTTCACCAGCTTACTCAGAGTTTCTTCATCATCTACATTCCATTGTATTGATTCTGCGTTCGATCGGTTGTTTATTATTTCATCTGCTTTTGACCTGGTTCGCGAAGCAATGGTGACGTAAATCTGTCTTTCAAGAAGATAATCTACCATAGGTTTAACTACCATTCCGGCGCCAAGAATTAATACTTTTTTCATAGGGTTGGTGTTTTTAGTTTTATCCGATTAATTTAATGAATTTTCAGGAAAGAAAAAATTCTTTCAGTTAAATGCTGCTTTGCAGATTTCTGAAGGTTTGGGAAATAAAAGTACCGGATTGTAAGTTATTGCAATATGATATGAGATGTGATTCTTTTAGTGTAAAAAAATAATTACCTTAGGATCAATCTTGTAATTAACTTAAAATAAGCTTATAAAACAATTTATTCAATTATAAGTAAATAACAATCAAAAAAAACGATATTTAAATGAAAATGGATGTACCGCAAAATATCTCTGAAGAAACTGAAAGCAAGACGATTATTCGTTACAAAGATGGGGTAAAATCAGAAACCGACGATGTAATAGCGAGTGAAACATTTATAAGTATTACGCTTCAATGTGAATTAATCGGCACACTCAGCTGCACACCATCTAATATCCGTGATCTTGTTGCAGGTTATTTAATAAGTTCGGGAGTAGTATGGGAAAAGAATAAACTTGTCCATCTCGAATACAGCCCTGAAGAGCAAACATTTGATGTTAGTCTTGAAAACAATAAAATTTTAAGTGAGTCAGATTATTCTGTTGTGAGACCAGTGGGTTGTGCATCAGGGAACTCAATATTTATTAAAGTTGAACACGAGGATAGGAAGCTTTCAAAAATATCAGTAAAGGCAGATGAAATTTCGAAATTAATGAAAGAATTTCACAAATTATCTGAATTATTCAGAGCCACAGGAGGTGTTCATTGTGCGGCGCTTTCAGATGGAAAGGAAATACTGGTTTTTCGTGAAGATGTAGGCAGACACAATGCTGTTGATAAAGTTTTTGGTTATTTATATCTGGATAATGAATCACTTGACGACAAAATTTTATTTACAACGGGTCGAATTTCGTCTGAAATTGTTATGAAATCAAATAATGCCGGAGTTCAGATTATTATATCAAGAAGTGCCCCAACGCTTAAAGGGATTGAACTGGCAGAAAAAAATAATATAACCCTTATAGGCTTTGCCCGAAGGAATAATTTCAACATATACAGTGGTTTTGAAAGAGTTGATTTTCAAAATGAACCCCACAACCACTATTGACAGATGCAATGCAATGAATAATATGGAAGCTGTCCAAAAAGGAATTAAATAATATTTTTTGTAACTTTTTTCTTTAGTTCCAGAACGATAAATTGCTGAAAATAAGGGCTTCCGGCAGCTG
>CAYFRV010000005.1:0-7042 GCA_964345495.1 uncultured Bacteroidales bacterium
TATGCTATAAAACTTTTATCCAACAAAGTTATTGCTATTTTCTTAGATCGAACCGACGTTAAATTAATCCTAAATCCAGCTTGGCTTCTTCAGACATCATTTCCTTGTCCCATGGCGGATCAAATACAAGTTTAACGTTTACTTCGTTTACTTCTTCGATTTCTTTAACCTTGTCATGAACTTCCTTCAAGATATCATCTGCAATTGGGCAGTTTGGAGCCGTGAGGGTCATTCGGATCTCAACATTATTATCATCATCGACATCAATGTTGTATATCAATCCCAGATCATAAACATTCACCGGAATTTCCGGGTCATACACTTCTTTTAGGGCTTTTACAATTTCGCCTTCAACAGCCAGATAATCTTGTTCACTCATAATTGTTATTTTTTTTAGAAGACAATCTCTACAATGAAAAGTTCACTACTGATTTTGTTTGGCATCGTAAGCCATGGCGTATGCTTTAATCTTGTTAATCATAGCAACTAAACCATTAGAGCGGGTAGGTGAAAGGTTTTCTTTTAATCCTATTTGGTCAATAAAATACAGCTCCGCATCTTTAATTTCCTTTGGAGTTCTTCCGGAAAGAACTTCGATTAGAAGCGCAATAATGCCTTTTGTAATAATTGCGTCACTGTCTGCGGAAAATTTCAGTTTACCATTATCCAGCTCTGCATGTAACCACACTTTAGACTGGCAACCTTCAATCAGGTTGTCTTCGGTTTTTTGTTCCTGTGGCATTTCCGGTAAATCTTTACTAAGTTCGATAAGGTAGTTGTACTTATCCATCCAATCATCAAACATCTGAAATTCTTCAATAATTTCTTGTTGTTTTTCTTCTAGTGTCATGTTCTTTCCGTTTTGTATTAACTAAACATTTGTTTTACTTTCAACAATCCGTCATAAAGGGCATCAACCTCCTCTTTCTTGTTATAAATTGCAAAAGTAGCCCTTACCGTTCCATCAATGTTAAAATGTTTAACTAATGGCTCTGTACAATGATGCCCGGTTCGAACAGCGATACCTAGTTTATCAAGCACCATTCCGGTGTCATAATGATGGATGTTGTCAAGTAAAAACGAAATTACACTGATTTTTTCTTTCGATTGTCCATAGATTTTAAAGCCGTCTATGGAAGTTAATTTTTCCGTTGCATAGTTGAGCAAGTCGCGTTCATGAGCAAGAATAGCATCAAAACCGATGTTTGTCATGTACTTTAAAGCCTCTGCAGTTCCTATTGCTCCAACATAATTAGGCGTACCCGCTTCAAATTTAAAAGGAAGTTCATTAAAGGTAGTCTTTTCAAACGATACATTTTGAATCATTTCTCCTCCGGTTTGATAAGGCGGAATGACTTCAAGCCATTTTTCTTTTCCGTAGAGAACGCCTGTGCCGTTTGGTCCATAAACTTTGTGTCCCGAGAATACATAAAAATCACAATCCAGTGCCTGCACATCTACTTTTTCATGCTGTATGCTTTGTGCCCCATCAATTAGTACAGGTATATTTTTTTCATGAGCCAGCTTTATGATCGTGTTTATGTCATTGATTGTTCCCAGCGTGTTGGAAACATGAGTTACAGCTACTATTTTGGTTTTTTCTGAAAGCAATTGTTTATAAGTATCCAGTAACAGTTCCCCTTTATCATTTATTGGAATTACTTTCAGTTTTGCCTTTTTTCTTTCACAAAGCATTTGCCACGGCACAATATTAGCATGATGCTCCATCTCTGAAATGATGATCTCATCTCCTTCGTTCACATATTTCTCTCCATAAGAAAAGGCAATTGCATTGATGGAATGAGTTGTGCCATTTGTGAAAACGATTTCATGTTTGTGTTTTGCATTGATGAAATGTTGAACAACCTCCCTGCTTGCTTCATACTCTTCTGTAAGCTGATTGCTGAGAAAGTGGACACCTCTGTGGATGTTGCTGTTTTTAATGCTGTAAATTTCATTCACTTTATCAATTACTTGCCTGGGTTTTTGCGTTGTAGCAGCATTGTCCAGATAAACAAGCGGTTTGTCATGAACCTTTTGATGAAGTATTGGAAAATCTTCCCTTATCTTGTCTATATCGTAATTATTTTTCTGAGCCATGAATTTTCTTGTTAAATGCTTAATCCCTGTAAAAGTAATCTTTGAAATACTGAAAGCCTGTCCCGTAAAGAACGAATTTAAAATAAATCCTTTGTAATAACAATTATATCTTGTTATCCGCAATGCATTTCGCAATAATTACAGCGGGAAAGTTCCCCTCTCAGTCGTTTGTCTACAAGTTCATGAATTCTGTCCTGCAGGGGTTTGACTTTAATTTTTTCAATTACTTCATGGGCAAACGCATACATTAATAAAAGCCTTGCCTCCTTAAAATGAATGCCCCTTGAACGGAGATAAAACAAGCCGTCTTCATCTAATTGCCCTACTGTTGCTCCGTGGCTACATTTTACATCATCTGCATAAATTTCCAGTTGGGGTTTGGTGTTCATTGTTGCATCATCCGTAAGGAGAATGTTGTTGTTCGATTGATATGCTTCGGTTTTTTGTGCATCCTGTCTGACAAGAATTCTTCCGTTAAACGCTCCTGTGGCAAAATCATCTAAAACGCCTTTAAAAAGCTGATTGCTTCTGCAATTTGGTTTTGCATGATCCATGTGAACGTAATTGTCAATATGCTGTCCCCTGTCTGTTAAATAAAGACCTACTGTATCATTGTTACAGCCTTCCCCGTTGAGTAAAATATTGTAGTCGTTACGTATCAGACCCCCATGCAAAGAAAGCGTATTTGTAGTTACGTTGCTGTCTTTTTCTTGCTGAACAAAGAGGTGCGAAAGCTGTGTTGATCCATTGTGCTCATTTTGAATACGTGCAATATCAAAACGCGCACTTTGATCGACAAAAACTTCTGTCACAGAATTTGTAAGAAAATTTTTGTGAGATAGTGTATGATCACATATCACCATACGTGCCTCGCTATTTTCTTCCATGATAAAGAGATTGCGATGCTGAGCCATTCCATCCTCGTCGTCCATGAGGAGGTTGATGATTTGGACAGGTACTTCCAGAGTTACATTTTTTGGAACATAGAAAAACACTCCGTCCTGTGCAAAAGCTGTATTTAATGCAGTAAAGCTATCTTCATCAGATTTGGTGTACTTATTGTAATGTTTTTGAACAAGCTCCGGATATTGTTTTGCTGCTGCACGGATGCTGCCGACAATTGCTCCTCCCTGAAATTCGTAAAGCGGTTTGTTGGATTTTGAATACCATCCGTTTAATAGCAGGATAACCTGTGTATCTAATTCAGGAACATCGCATTTGAAAATATTGTCAAGGTCAAAGTTGATTGTTTTAGGTTGAAGATAGTGCCTGTACTCCCCATTAAGCGCACCGGTCATGTCGGTATATTTGTACCGCTCATTCTTCTTTGTAGGGATGCCTAGTTCTTTGAACTTTTCCAGTGCTTTTTCTCTGTGGTCATTTATAAAGTCAGGCAACCCTTCGTTTAAGGTTGATATATTATTGTGGAACAGCTCAATGAACTGTTCTTTTATATCTGGTGATTTAGTTTCAGTACTCATAGTTTTGTTTTTAGTTTTCTAAACTACATTTCAGCTTCTTTTTTAAGCCAATCGTAACCCTTTTCTTCCAGTTCGACAGCCAGATTTTTGTCTCCTGATTTCACAATTTGTCCGTCGTATAATACATGAACATAGTCGGGAACTATGTAATTCAGCAGTCTTTGATAGTGTGTAATAACAATTGTAGCATTTTCCGCGGATTTTAATTTATTTACTCCGTTGGCTACAATTCTGAGCGCATCAATGTCAAGGCCGGAGTCGGTTTCATCCAGAATTGACAATTTTGGGTTGAGCATCGCCATTTGAAAGATTTCGTTTCTTTTTTTCTCTCCTCCTGAAAACCCCTGATTTACAGATCTGCTTGTCAAATTAGAGTCGATTTCTACGATTTTTTTCTTTTCACGTACCATCTTTAGAAAATCCGATGATTTCATCGGTTCAAGACCTTTGTGCTTTCTTTGTTCATTAACGGCAGTTTTTAGGAAATTCATCATGCTTACTCCCGGAATTTCAATGGGATACTGAAAACCCAGAAAAATTCCTTCTCTTGCTCTTTCCTCGGGTGCCATTTTTAAAAGGTCTTTTCCATTATATTCCACTTCGCCTTCAGACACATTGAATAATTCTTTTCCGGCCAAAATTGAAGCCAGCGTGCTTTTCCCTGAGCCATTTGGCCCCATTATTGCGTGTATCTCTCCTGCTTTTACCTCCAGATTGATTCCTTTTAAAATTTCTTCTCCTTCTATTGAAGCATGTAAATTTTTTATCTTAAGCATATTATGTGTTTTTTGTTTTGTTAAATAGAATGATCTTTTTATCCGACACTACCTTCCAGGCTTATTTGCAGAAGTTTTTGAGCTTCTACGGCAAATTCCATAGGTAATTTGTTAAGTATTTCTTTAGCGTAGCCATTAACAATTAAGCCGATTGCATCTTCAGTTTCAATGCCTCGCTGGTTGCAATAGAATATCTGGTCTTCACCGATTTTTGATGTGGTAGCCTCATGTTCTACAATAGAGCTTCTGTTATCTGTTTCTATGTATGGAAATGTGTGTGCTCCGCATTTGTCACCCAGTAACATAGAGTCGCATTGTGAAAAGTTGCGGGCATTTTCAGCATTCTTGGTAACTTTTACCAGGCCACGGTAGCTATTGTTGCTTTTTCCTGCAGAGATTCCTTTGGAAACTACGGTGCTTTTCGTATTTTTTCCCACATGGATCATCTTTGTGCCTGTATCGGCTTGCTGATGATTGTTTGTCACCGCCACTGAGTAAAATTCGCCAACAGAGTTGTCTCCCAGAAGTATGCAGCTTGGATATTTCCAGGTAATGGCTGAACCAGTTTCAACTTGTGTCCAGGAAATTTTGGAATTGTCTCCTTCTGCCTTTCCGCGTTTCGTTACAAAGTTATATATTCCGCCTTTCCCTTCTTTACTTCCCGGATACCAATTTTGAACTGTAGAATATTTTACATGCGCGTTTTTCTTAGCTACAATCTCTACAATTGCTGCATGAAGCTGGTTTTCACTTCTCTGGGGTGCAGTACATCCCTCCAGGTAGCTTACATAGCTGTCGTCTTCAGCAACAATGAGGGTTCGTTCAAATTGACCTGTGTTTGCGGCATTGATCCTGAAATATGTGGACAATTCCATTGGAGCTTTCACTCCTTTTGGGATATAACAGAATGAACCATCACTGAAAACAGCGGAGTTCAGAGCTGCAAAATAATTGTCTGTAGGGGGTACAACTGAGCCCATATATTTTCTTACCAGATCGGGGTGTTCCTGAACTGCTTCGCTGAAAGAACAGAAAATAATTCCCAGCTCCGCCAATTTTTCTTTGAATGTAGTTTTTACTGATGAGCTGTCCATTACGGCGTCAACAGCGACGCCTGCAAGTTTTTTCTGTTCATCCAATGGAATACCTAACTTATCAAACGTGTTTTTTAATTCCGGATCAACCTCATCCATACTTCCGGGTGCCGAAGCCTTTTGTTTCGGTGCTGAGTAATATATGATGTCCTGGTAGTTGATTTCAGGAATTTTCAAATGTGCCCAGTCAGGCATTTTCATTGTTTTCCAGTGCCTGTATGCTTCTAATCTGAAATTCAGCATAAACTCCGGCTCATTCTTTTTTTGGGAGATCATTTTGATAATATCTTCATTCAGCCCTTTTGGCAGGCTATCGCTTTCTATATCAGTTGACCAGCCGTACTTATATTCTCCAGCCAGATTATTTAATATTTTATCTTCATTTTTTCCCATAGTTTGCAAAAGTAATATTAATTTTATTTGATAACGGGTTTTATATAGATTAATTCTAAATTGGTGCAAATATATTACTTTAACAATTATTTTTGCATGATTGTTTATACGTTAGTACACATTAAAATATGATTTTTGTTATGGAAAATGAACAAAGTAAAAAAGTGCAAATATCAGACCTTGGCGAATTCGGTTTAATCGATCATCTGACAAAAAACATTAAACTTAACCATGAAAGCACCATTAAGGGAATTGGTGATGACGCCGCTGTTCTGGATTATAAGGATAAGAAAACGATTGTAACAAGTGACCTGCTTTTGGAAGGTATTCATTTTGATTTGATGTATAGCCCTTTGAAACATTTGGGCTACAAAGCAGTAGTTGTTAATATTTCCGATATTTTGGCCATGAATTGTATTCCAAGGCAGATTATAGTTTCTATTGGTTTTTCTGGCAAATTTAGTCTTGAATATATTGACGAATTATATAACGGGATAAAGCTTGCATGTGATAAGTACAATATTGATTTTGTGGGTGGCGATACAACATCCTCCTTAACCGGAATGACAATTAGTGTGACAGCTATTGGAGAGGGAGAGGAAGGAAAGATCGTTTATCGTAATGGTGCAAAAAAGAATGATATTATTTGTGTCACAGGTGATTTGGGTGGTGCTTATATGGGGTTACAGTTACTTGAGCGCGAAAAAGAAGTGTTTAAGGCTAAACCCGGTTCGCAGCCTGATCTTTCCGGGTATGATTATATCCTCGAAAGACAGCTTAAACCTGAAGCTCGTGTTGATGTAGTTGGATTTCTAAAGGAAAATAGTATTGTGCCTACCTCAATGATGGATATTTCAGACGGTCTGGCTTCAGAGCTTCTTCATATTTCGCATAACTCTAAACTCGGCTGTAAAGTTTTTCAGGATAAAATTCCAGTGGATGAAAATACAGCAAAGATGGCCGATGAACTTGATATGGAACCCACACAAGCTGCTTTGAATGGAGGAGATGATTACGAATTGCTTTTTACTATTTCTACCGAAGATTATGAGAAAATTAAGGATGAAGAAAGCATTAGTTTTGTTGGCCACATGACAGATGAGGAAGATGGTTGCTACCTGATATCAACCAGTGAAAATCCGATTAGATTACAGGCACAAGGATGGCAAGGACTGGAAAAAGGCAGAAAAGAATAGGC
>CAYFRV010000005.1:7142-14719 GCA_964345495.1 uncultured Bacteroidales bacterium
TTCGTTTTTTCTGTTGCCTTTAATAATGCCCCTGGATGCGTTTTTTAGAAAAAGAACAATTTCGTCTCTTTCTTTGGTTTTTGGCATGGTAGCCTCTATGTTCTCTATTGCAGTTGAATTGTTATTGCCTTTTAGAAAAATTTCCCGATAGATATCTGAAATCTCATTAATTGTTTCATTATTAAAGTTTCTCCTGCGTAGCCCAATTGAGTTTACGCCTGCAAATGCAAGAGGTTCATGAGCCGCTTTTATAAAGGGAGGAACATCTTTTCGCACCAACGAACCACCCGATATCATTACATGTCCACCAATGTGAACGAATTGATGGACAGCAACCAAGCCACTTAGTATTGCCCAATCGTCTATGATAACTTCTCCTGCAAGTTGAGTGGCGTTTCCAATAATTACATTGTCTTTGAGAATACAATCATGGGCTACATGCACATAAGCCATTAGCAGGCAGTTATTGCCAATAACCGTTTTGCCTTTTGAGGCAGTACCTCTGTTTACCGTAACACATTCCCGAATTACTGTGTTGTCGCCAATTTCTGTGGTCGATTCTTCTCCTTTGAATTTTAAGTCTTGTGGGATGCCCGATACAACAGCCCCCGGATAAATTTTGCAATTTTTCCCGATTCTTGCACCTTCCATTATTGTAGCATTTGGCCCAATCCATGTTCCTTCTCCAATGCTAACATCCTTTGAAATTGAAACAAAAGGCTCTATTGTAACGTTTTCTGCTATTTTAGCATCCGGATGTATGTATGATAAAGATTGTTGATTCATTACTCTTTTGTTTTGGTTATTTGTGCGGTGAAATCTCCTTCCATAACAAGTGATTCTCCAATAAATGCCTGACCGTGCATATTTACAATACCTCGTCTTATAGGAGCTGTAAGGTTCAATTTGAAGAACAATGTATCTCCGGGAACAACTTTTCTTTTAAACCTTACTTTGTCAATTTTCAGAAAGTACGTGCTATAATTTTCCGGATCTGGAACTGTGTTTAAAGCCAAAATACCACCGGCTTGAGCCAAGGCTTCTACCTGCAATACCCCAGGCATGATTGGTTCTTCAGGGAAGTGCCCCATGAAAAAGCTTTCATTCATTGTTACGTTTTTTAAACCAATGATTGAACTCTGATCCATCTCCAATACTCTGTCAACCAAAAGAAACGGAGGGCGATGAGGCAAATAGTTTTTTATTTGATTTATATTCAGTAACGGTTCTTGTGTGAGGTCTATCTTTGGAATATAGTCCTTTGAAGCCTCTTTTTTGATTTCTTTTTGAATGGTTTTGGCAAGTTCTGTGTTGGCATGATGTCCGGGTTTTTTTGCAATGATCTTGCCTTTGATTGGTTGCCCGATTAGAGCCAGATCACCCATCATGTCAAGTAACTTATGGCGTGCCGGTTCATTGTTATAATGCAAATCTATATTATTCAGTACGCCTTCTGGTTTAACTTTTACGTGAGGCTTATTGAAGAGATCTGCAATCCTGTCTAATTCTTCTTGTGGAACCGGATTTTCCATGATGACAATGGCATTTTCAAGATCTCCGCCTTTTATGAGATTATTTTTAAGGAGAAATTCCAATTCATGAAAAAATACAAATGTTCTTGAGGCTGCAACTTCTTTTTGAAAATCTGTTTTTTCTGTTATTGTTGCATATTGATGACCAAGGACTTTTGAGTTATAGTCGATCAGAACATTTATTGAAAATTCAGGATCCGGATATACACCAATTTCGATCCCATTCTCTTCGTCTTTATATTCAATTTTTTCTTTTATTTCATAATACTTTCTATCTTCATCCTGTTCCTCTATTCCTGCTTCCTGCAGGGCTTCTACAAATTTTCTGGAGCTTCCGTCCATGATAGGAGCTTCCGGCCCGTTGAGTTCAATAAGAACATTATCGATCATTAATCCTTTTAAAGCAGCCATAACATGCTCAATGGTATGAATGCGAATGCCGTTCTCTTCAATTGTAGTTCCACGGGAAGTGTCTACTACATTTGATACGTCTGCTTTAATTATTGGAGATTCTTTATGATCAATACGTTTGAACTTGTACCCGTGATTTGCCGGAGCGGGATTGAATATAATTTCAACTTCGTAGCCAGTATGTAAACCCTGACCGCTTAACTTTACAGGTTGAGATAAGGTGGTTTGTTTTTCTTCCATAGACCAATCGATTAAATGAATTTAATCTTTCTTTAAATTTTTTATTTCTTTCTCTAATTCTGTAATTTTTTTATAAAGATCAGGCAGTTTTCTGAAAAGGACATAAGATTTTTGATATTTTCCAAAGTCAAAAGCAGGTGCTCCCTGCACTACGGTTCCTTCCTTAACATTTGATGTTATTCCTGATTGGGCAGCTATTTTAGCACCATCGCCAATTTTGAGGTGTCCTACAATACCTACCTGGCCTCCAATCATACAATTTTTTCCAATTTTAGATGACCCTGCAATGCCTGTTTGAGCTGCTATGACAGTGTTCTCACCAATTTCGACATTGTGAGCAATCTGAATTAAATTATCTAGTTTAACCCCTTTCCGTATGATTGTTGAACCTATCGTAGATCTATCCAGGCATGTGTTGGAACCAATATCGACATTGTCTTCTATGATTACGTTTCCCACTTGTGGAACTTTTTGATAATTGTTATCCGATTGTGGTGCGAAACCGAACCCATCACTTCCCACGATTACACCTGCGTGAATGGTACAATTCTTCCCTATTTCGCAATCATGGTAAATTTTCACATCAGGGTAGATAACCGTGTTATCATCAATGGTTACACCATCTCCGATATATGTATGAGGCAATATCTTAACGTTTTTTCCTATTTTGGCTTTTTCTCCGATGTAGACAAAATCGCCAATAAATGCACCTTCACCTATTTCAGCATTTTCTTTAATTGAAGCCGATTCGCTGATGCCTTCTTCTTTGATTTTTCCCTTGTCTTGCATTGTAAGTAGTTTAGCAAATGCATGATAAGCATTATCTACTTTTATCAGCGTGCTGTTGACTTCCGAATTGATTTTGAAATCTTTGTTCACCAGAACTGCAGATGCTTCAGTGTCGTAAATGTGTTTTGTGTATTTTGGATTTGCAATAAAGGAGATTGTTTCTTCTTTTCCTTCTTCGATTTTTGAAAAACCTTTAATTTTTACATTCGGATCCCCTTCAATTTCCCCTTTTAGAAGATCTGCAATTTCCTGTGCCGTGTATTCCATAGATTTTTCAATTAAATTTTTGCAAAAATAATGATATTTTAGAATTAAATGATATTTTGTTTAGGATAACATAAAAAATATTTTTTGACGGTTTTTGATAATATCGATAGATTGAGCATGTCAGAAGCTTCTGTTATATCCGTAACATCCTGATTTTTAAATAAGATCTGAATGTTTTCATTTTTAGCACTATATGCTTTATTGCTTATATAATCTGAAAAAACCAAATATTTGAGTTGTTGGTCATTAAGCTCATAATCGGCTTTTATACCATTTTTTATGATTTCAATTTTATCTTCATCAAAAGGAGCGTTTTGTAAATCAATTTTAAACAATTTTCTGTTAAGCATATTATGAGATAAAAGGGATAACACTTTATCACCGGATTCCGTCCATAATTTTAAAGACGCGGTTATGTCATTATCATCTAATTTAGAATAATTGTTCAGCAGATTTTGATGGTTGTCGTTTTTATATTCATCCTTTAAAAAGTACTCCAATTGTGGTGTACAACAAATTTTTTCTCCATTGTTAATAAGATATTTGGCTCTTTTCAGGATGGAAGAAATAAGCTGATCGGCGGAAATAACAGTTTTGTGGAAGTAAACCTGCCAATACATGATCCATCGTGCTATTAGAAATTTTTCGATAGAATGCACTCCCTTTGCTTCAATAACTAAATGATCATTGTGGACACTGAGCATTTTTATAATCCTGTCAGAGCCTATGACTCCCTCTGATACGCCTGAGTAGAAGCTGTCTCTTCTCAGGTAATCCAGTCTGTCCATATCCAGCTGACTAGAAACCAGTTGATGAAGGAATTTTTTGGGATACTGGTTTTTAAAGATTTTGATAGCAAGAACTAATTTTCCGTTAAATTCCTTATTTAATTCATCCATGAACAGTAAAGAAAATTCCTCATGTGAAAAGTCGGTATGCCAGAAGTCTTCCAGTGTATGAGAAAGTGGTCCGTGTCCGATGTCATGGAGAAGAATGGCGATTTTAGCTGCAAGAGCCTCTTCGTCGGTTATTTCATGGCCTTTTGAGCGAATAATGTCAATTGATGATTGCATCAGGTGCAGAGAACCCAGAGAGTGCTGAAAACGAGTGTGCATTGCCCCGGGATAGACAAAATGCGTTAATCCTAACTGTTTTATTCTTCTTAATCTTTGAAAATATGGGTGTTCAATGAGATCAAAAATAATTTCGTCAAATATATTAATAAATCCATAAACCGGGTCGTTAATAATTTTTTTCTTATTCATCCTTATTTTAATTAATTCTTAATTATTGAAGGTGTCAAAAGTAAAAAAATATTTAACCCCTTGAAAATCTTACAGCTTAATAAAGCACCTCTTAGTTTAAAAAAAATAGAAGTTCATACAATAAAATCAGGTGAATACTTGTCATTTAATTAGATAATTGTTATTTTTGCACCAGTAAAATATGAGAGGAAGGGTTTTGCTGGGGACATAGTCCCCTTTTTTCGTATAGAAAATTAGATTGAAAGACCAATAAGATGGTGAAAAATAAGGAAATAGAAAATATAGTAAAGGATGAGTTGAATTCTGATGATTATTTTATCGTAGGCATTCAAAATAAGCAAGATACGATAAAAGTTATCGTTGATGGTTATAAAGGAATTGATCTGGATAAATGCGGGGAAATTACAAAAAAACTCAGAAGCTCTCTCGGCGAGAAGGTCGATGATTATAACATAGAAGTGACATCACCAGGATTAACCTCGGCTTTTCAGGTGACAGATCAATATAAAAAGAATATTGGGCAGAAAGTAGAAACCCTTTTAAAAACAGGCGAAAAAATTACAGGAAAATTACAGGAAGTAAACCCGGACAATATTCTTATAGAGGAAAAAAAGAGAATTAAAACCGATAAGAATAAGAAAAAAACTGTACGGGAAGAGAAAACAATAAAGTTTGATGACATAAAATACACGAAATTGATAATATCATTTAAAAATTAATAGAGCAATGGATAATTTGAATTTGTTTGATACCTTTTCTGAGTTCAAGGAGCTAAAGAATATAGACAGGCCTTCAATGATGAATGTTTTGGAAGATGTTTTCCGTAAATCTCTTGAAAAGATTTTCGGTACATCGGAAAATTTCGACATCATCATTAATATCGATAAGGGTGACTTTGAAATTTGGAGGAACAGGGAAGTTGTTGAAGATAATGAGCTTGAGGATGAAAATCTTCAAATACCTATTTCACAAGCAAAGAAGATAGACGACGATTACGAAGTAGGAGAAGAAGTAACAGATGAGGTGAAAATGGAAGATTTTGGGAGAAGAGTTATTCTTTCTCTGAGACAACATCTTACTTCAAAAATTCTTGAGATTGAAAGGAATAATGTATTTGAAAAATACAAGCAGCGTATAGGCCAAATTATAAGTGGAGAAGTTTACCAGGTTTGGAAAAGGGAACTTATGGTATTGGATGATGAAGGAAATGAACTTATCATGCCACGCGATGAGCAAATTCCTTCTGATCGCTTCCGTAAGGGGGATCTTTTAAGAGCAGTTGTGATAAGAGCAGAGATGAGAAATAATACACCATTGATTATAATTTCAAGGACTTCACCCGTATTTTTAGAGCGGCTGTTTGAATTTGAGGTTCCTGAAATTTATGATGGGCTTATCATAATAAAAAAAGTTGTGCGGGCTCCCGGAGAAAAAGCCAAAGTTGCAGTGGAATCTTACGATGACAGGATTGACCCGGTTGGATCGTGCGTTGGTATGAAAGGTTCCCGCATTCACGGTATTGTTCGGGAATTAAGAAATGAAAATATTGACGTAATTAACTATACAAATAATACACAACTGTTTATTCAAAGAGCTTTGAGCCCTGCTAAAATCAATTCCATTAAAATTGATAATGAAAATAAAACAGCAGAGGTTTATCTTGATCCCGAAGAAGTTTCGCTGGCAATTGGAAAAGGCGGACTGAATATTAAGCTGGCTAGTCAATTGACAGGTTATGACCTGGATGTTTACAGAGAGGCAGAGGAAGACGAAGAGGATGTAAATATTGATGAGTTTTCCGATGAAATAGATCAGTGGGTTATTGATACCTTGAAATCTGTTGGTCTTGACACGGCAAAGAGTGTTTTAGAGCTTAGCAAGGATGAACTCGAGCGGCGAACTGATTTAGAAGAGGAAACAATTGACGATATAACTCAAATTTTTAAATCAGAATTTGAATAATTTAACAGATTAATTATAATTTAGCGACTTATTAGGAGTAATAAATTTTCTAAGGGGTATATATGGCAAAGGACAAAAAAATAACGAGACTGAGCAAGGTGGCAAGAGAATTCAATGTGGGGATATCAACAATTGTGGATTTTCTTAACAAGAAAGGGTATGATATTGATTCGAACCCTAATGCAAAAGTATCCCCGGAACAATACAATCTTTTGGTGGATGAGTACAGTACCGATAGTGATGTTAAGAAAGAATCCAAGAAGATAAATCTGGACAAATTTCATGAGAGCAAACATTCTGTTTCTATTAGTGATATTGAGCAGGAAGCACAAGAGGACGATGCAGATGAGGCTGAATCAACAGAAGACGAGGAGATTTTTATTAAGGATGTAAGCGGAAAAGAACAAAAGAAAACAACTCCAAAAGCTAAAGAAGAGCCAAAAGAAAAGGCGCAAACCGAAAAGAAAGAAGAGAAAAAGGACGAGAAGACTGAGGAAGAAAAACCTGGCAAAGAAGAAGAAAAAAAGCAGGAAAAAGAGCCTAAAGTAGTTGGTAAAATTGATCTTGATTCTTTCAGCAAGAAACCAAAAAAAGAGAAAGAGACAAAGCAAAAGAAATCTGAAGAGACAAAAGAGAAAACCGAGAAGAAAGAGAAATCGGAGAAGAAAGAGAAAACACAGCAACCTGCATCCAAAGAAGCTGAAAAGAAAACCACGAAAAAAGAAGAAAAAGAAGAGAAAAAAGAAGAAACAAAAGCTTCTAAAAAATCTGAACCCGTAAAAGAAGAAAGCAAGGATAAGAAAACACAAAAAAAGGCGAAAGCAGAAGAGAAAGAAAAGCAAGAGCCCAAAAAAGAAGAAAAAACAGAAGAGAAAGTGGAACAAACAGAAAAACCTGCTGAAGAAACACCGGAAAATGTTACTGTTGGTCAGACAAATACTGTGGATATTAAGGATGAGGAAGAGAAAGAACAGATTAAAGTTGTAGGAAAAATAGATCTGGATTCCTTAAATCAAAAAACCAGGCCAGATAGAAAGACCCGTAAAGAGAAAGAGGCTGAACGTACGAAAAAAGCGGAAGAGAAAAAAGAAGGAGCTAAGAAGGGAGAAGA
>CAYFRV010000005.1:14819-19494 GCA_964345495.1 uncultured Bacteroidales bacterium
TTTGTTTCTGTGAATGAACTGGCAAGTATGATGGATGTTTCTGTAAACGATGTTATCCAAACTTGCATGAATCTTGGTTTACTTGTTACAATGAACCAGCGTTTAGATGCAGAAACAATGGCATTGGTTGCTGATGAGTACGATTATAAAGTTGAATTTGTTAGCGTTGAAGTACAAGAGGCAATTAAAGATGAAGAGGACAGAGAAGAGGATCTGGAGCCACGTGACCCGATTGCGACTGTTATGGGGCACGTTGACCATGGAAAAACTTCTTTATTGGATTATATTCGTGAGGCAAACGTGATTGCAGGTGAAGCGGGAGGAATAACTCAGCATATTGGTGCTTACCGCGTTGATGTTACTGAAGATAAGCGAATCACCTTTTTAGATACTCCGGGTCACGAAGCTTTTACCGCAATGCGTGCAAGAGGTGCTCAAATTACAGATGTTGCAATTATTGTTGTTGCTGCCGATGATAACGTTATGCCCCAAACAATTGAAGCGATTAATCATGCTTCCGCAGCCGGAGTGCCGATTATTTTTGCCATTAACAAGGTGGATAAACCCGGTGCCAGCCCGGAGAGAATTAAAGAGGAACTGGCGAACATGAATTACCTTGTGGAAGAATGGGGAGGAAAATACCAGTCTCAGGATATTTCTGCAAAGAAAGGTGAAAATATAGATGAATTGCTTGAAAAGGTACTTCTTGAATCCGAATTATTAGACCTTAAAGCAAACCCGAATAAAAATGCGGTAGGTACAGTACTTGAATCCTGGCTTGACAAAGGTCGGGGATATGTTTCCAACATTCTCGTACAAGCTGGAAAGATGAAGATTACCGATGTGATTTTAGCTGGAAGCCACATGGGAAGAGCTAAGGCAATGTTCAACGAAAGAGGGAAAGAAGTTAAGGAAGTCGGCCCATCGCAGCCGGTTCAGCTTCTTGGTTTAAATGGAGCGCCACAGGCAGGTGATAAGTTTAATGTACTTGAAACTGAAAAAGAAGCGAAAGAGATTGCTAATAAGCGGTCACAGCTTGAGCGGGAGCAGACAATGAGAACCCAGAAACATCTTACGCTTGATGAAATTGGTCGCCGTATTGCAATTGGTAACTTTAAAGAGGTAAATATTGTTGTTAAAGGTGATGTTGATGGTTCGGTTGAAGCGCTTTCAGATGCATTTGCAAAACTGAGTACTGAAGAAATTCAAATTAACATTATACACAAAGGCGTTGGGCAGATTACGGAATCCGATATCTTGCTTGCTGCTGCATCAAATGCAGTCGTTATTGGTTTCCAGGTACGACCATCTGCTTCCGCAAGAAAGCTTGCTGCCAAAGAGCAAATTGATATCCGACTGTATTCTGTTATTTATGACGCAATTAACAATATGAAGGATGCGCTTGAGGGTATGCTTGAGCCGGATATTAAAGAACAAATTACCGGAAATGCCGAAGTGAAAGATGTGTTCAAGATTAAGAAAGTGGGAACAGTAGCCGGATGTATTGTCAAAGATGGTAAACTCGAACGAGACAGTAAAGTCAGGGTAATTCGTGATGGTATTGTGATCCATACGGGTGAGCTGGAAAGCCTGAAACGCTTCAAGCAAGATGCTAAAGTTGTCACTTCGGGCTATGAGTGTGGTCTGAATATCAAAAACTATAACGATGTTGAGGTTGGCGATGTGATTGAAGGATATAAAGAGGTAGAAGTACAGAAGACGCTGGAAGATACGAAGAAAAAATAATATAGCACTTTATTGAAATTGAGAGGTATAAAGAAGGAGGCGCTTTTTGATGAAGCGCCTCCTTCTAGTCTTTTAAATATTCACCTCTGCTTCTGATTTTGACTACTCATCTTTACTTTGCTCTTCTAATTTATCTAAGGCATTTTTTAACTCTTTCATTGATTGTGCAGCTTCGTCAAATTTTTGTTCTCCAGTGAATTGAAGATAATTTTGTAAAGCCTGGCTCGCATCTTTTATCAACATACTTTGATCTTTAGTGATTCCTGTACCTGCTTTTTGTGATGGTACTTTTTTCACAGGTTCACCATAAATTCCTTTTAGCGCTTCATCAAAGCTTTCTGCATAGCTTAAGTTATCATCGTGCATTACTGCTACTAATCTTAATTCAGGATATGCTGCTGTCTCCGACTGAAGATATATAGGTTCAACATAGATCATGGTTTCTCCAACCGGAATAGCTAAAACATTGCCCCTGATAACATTCGAGCCTCTTTGATCCCAAAGAGATAGCTGACCTGACAGATACGAGTCCTGGTCGATTTTTGTTTCTACCTGTTGAGGCCCGAGTATTCGCTTGTCTTTTGGAAACTTATAGGCAACAAAATCTCCGTAATTTTCTCCATCACTCATGCCTGCGATCCAGCCGATCATTACTTGCCGGTTTTTTGGAGTGAAAGGTTGCATCAATACAAATTCCACCTCATTTTTTCCGGGTCTTTCCCACATTACATAATACGGGTCTACGGGTTTTATGTTATTGTAATATTTTTCTGTAGCCCGGATCCAGATATCCTCCTGGTTGTAGAACACTCGCGGGTCTGTCATGTGGTATTTTGCGTATACCTTCCCCTGAACCGATAATTTATCTATTGGATACCGCACATGCTTCCTTAGTGCATCTGGCATTTCTTCTTTTTTCTTAAACATATCAGGGAAAACTTTCTTCCACACGTTAATTACAGGATCGTCCTTATCATAAACATATAATTCGGGTTTGCCATTGAATGCATCTATCACTACTTTTACTGAGTTGCGCATATAATTTATACCGTTTAATCTGGGCGCTACATTTGTAATAATCTCTCTTTCCATTTCTCCTTGTTTGTATTCAATTGTTTCTCTGGAAGAATAAGGTTCACTGTATGGAAAAGATGATGATGTAGTGTAACCATCGATGATCCAGTACAGTTTTCCATTGGAAAGTACAATATAGGGGTCTTCATCAAACTTAAGAAACGGAGCTACTTTCTGAACTCTTTCTTTAATATTTCTGTGAAACATTAACCGACTGCTGTCTGTAGGATAACCAGAAAAGAAGAAACGTGTGCCGTCAAATTTCCATCCATACAGGAATTTTCGCCATAGGTTTGACAGCTGTACTCCTCCTGTCCCCTCATAACGGGTATATATGTTTTCATCTCCGCTTGGGTAGTCAAATTCTTCTTCTTTAGAGTTGGTAATTACGTGAGAATTTGTCATTTCTCCATAGTATATTCCCGGTTCTTCAACCTTGAGCTCTTCATATTCACTTTTGGGAGGAATGTCCTTAATCATCAGGTGAGGAAGTCCATTAGATGTGAATTCATTTACATTGTTAAGCGCTATTCCATAACCGTGTGTGTATTTAAATCTTTTATTCACAAAGGTTTTGCTTTGTGCGGGAAGGTTTTTAGTGTTCATTTCCCGCGCTGATACCATAACTTGTTGATATGTACTGTCAATAGTATAACGGTCAATGTCGACATCATTAAATTCATAATACAAGCGAATTTCCTGAAATTGTTTATAAACAGCATCTAATGCTTGCCAGTCCCACAGCCTGATGTTTGAAAAAATTCCCGGGTTGGATTCTACTGTCTGTTCGTTAAACTTTTCACTTACAGGGTATTCTTTTTCTTCTATTTCATTGAGACCAAACGCATAGCGCGTTAGCTCAATGTTGTTTTTGATATAAGAAGACTCCATAGTAATTTCATTGGGCTCTACTTTTAACCATTGAAATGTTGAGGGTAGAATACTAAGAATTAAGAGCCAAATAATCAATATAACACCAAAAAGTGAGCCTAACGCTGCGGGCAATAAACTTATTACTTGTATTTTAAATCTTTGTAGATATTTAAGCAGCCGTTTTCGGGTAGCCGGCATAATGAATATTAAAGCTACAAGGAAAGTAAGAATAGCAGCTATGGTATAACCCGGCAAACGCACATGTACATCGGTCCATCCCGGGCCGGATACTGCTCCCCAGTTTGAAAAAAGCAAATCATATCTTGCTAATAATTTATCCAGGGCTAACGCTATAAAAAATACACTTCCGCTATATACCAAAGACCTGCCTTCTCTGACACCATAAGTGATATCATTTGAAGGAGCATTTTCTCCTGTTTCTTTTGCGAATATACCAAGCAGAACAGCTGCTGCGGAAATTATTGAAACCACAATGAAAAAGTTGACAATTTGATGATAAAACGGCAACTGGAACATATATAACGAAGCATCCTGATTGAGAATGGGCTCCTGAATTCCTGCATTCACAGAGTTGAAGAATTTCAGTACCACTTCCCAGTCGGATAATCCCCATGAAATACCGTAAATTAGAGCAATGATTAATGCCAGGTATTTGTGGAAGATGCTTTCTTTGGAAATAGACCGGGTCATCAGATGTACGAGTAAAACACTTAAGCCACCACCAATGACCACCATAGATGCTTTGGTGATGATTTCTATCCAGAAGCGGTCTCCAAATCCAATATTATCGAACCATAACTTCTCCCCCCAGAACGACATAAACATGAAGAAAAGGGCCGTCAATGCAATTACAATTCCCCCGGTAATGATTTTCCCTTTTGTTCTCTTTTGAATTCCAAAGTAAAGAAAACGAATACCTATAAAAAGCAGAACTAGAATTATTACAGTATACATGGCTAAT
>CAYFRV010000005.1:19594-35060 GCA_964345495.1 uncultured Bacteroidales bacterium
GGTCCTTTTTCATCCACATCAAATGTTCGGATGCTCTTAAAATTACAGAAAGGCTGATTGGTATAAATGCCGGATTAAATTGCTGGGGCAGGAAGTTCCATCCCAGTAGAGTTAACAGTGCTGAAAGAAACAGGAGGACCAGGGTTACGAATTTTATTGGTTGTTGCTTTTTATTTAAGAAGAATACGAGAATTAATGCAAGGGGATTTGCCCATAGTAAATTTAAGTTTGTATTCATTGCTGAGTGGTCTGTCCCTAGCCATAAAAACAATAGCAAAAGCCCCAGCAATCCCTGAAGTGTAAAAAATACGTAATCCGTAATTTTTGTTGCTCTGTGTTTTGGGAAAAACAGTGTCATTGCCAGGATAAGGATAAACACTGCCCAAAAAACGCGCAAAGGGGTGAAAAGGATAAAAGGTGAAGCGCTTTCGTCTTTCTCAATGAGCATTTTCCCATCCCTGAGGATACGTTTGCTTCCGTTTACAGGTTGATTCCTGTAGGCATGCCGCATGTTTTTTGATAGATACGACGGCAGGAACATTTGTTCTGTAAAGCCGGCTGTTTTATCTGCAGGTGTACCAAGGGCTATATCTATTCCAAATTTTGACCAATGCATCTCCTCCAATGGCGGATGAAGCATTTGCCTGAATGATTTTGGCTGATAAGCAGTGGAATCAAAATGTAACTTGTCATTAATCTGTGGTTTTATAACATCCCAAATGATAGAGGAGCAGTTTTTATAGAAGAAATCATACAGGTAGTTTCGATTTTCTGGTTGGTAATTTTTTTTAAGAAATGCGATGAGTGCTTCTTTTTCTTTTGTTGTCAGATTAAAATGTTCTTCCTTAACACTTCTTCCTTCATAATTGTATATTTGGATAAATCTGTAGGTTTGTTGAATCGCAAGCTGATACATGAGTTTTCCGCGAACAAATTTCCAGTAAAAATTTGGGGTGTCAAAGTCAAAAACTCCGTAATTAAACACAATGTCGGTGCCTGTTGTTGAGTCGTTTACACGGATGGCGCTATGACCAAAAACGGAATATAGCTCTTCGCCCGAAGAACAGGTAAAAAGGCTAATTTCAGCATTTTTTGTGATTGACTGGGCGTTTGAAAAGGTATATGCTAAAATGAGGATAAAACTGAGCGTAGCTATTCTTATTGCTTTCAAAATATTATCGATTAAGTTTTACATTTCGTTCCTGTCTCACAAAAATAACATTTAATAGCTTAAATTGGATGAGGCCATTTGAAAAAATATAAGATTTGAATATCAGGTGTAATTAAAATTTCTTCCCAATCACAACAATGTCATCAATCTGGGAATAATTTCCTTTCCATTCATCTAAATTTCTTTCCAGCGCTTTTTTCTGTTCATCCATTGAATACGTATGGATTTCCTCCAGAAACTTTTTCAGGTATTTCGATTTAAATTTTTTACCATGTGCACCACCAAATTGGTCTGCATAACCGTCTGAAAATATGTAGGCAATATCTCCCGGCTGTATTTCAATTTCATTATTAGTGAATTGTTTCTCTTCTTCAGAAGTTGTACGGCCAATGGGGAACCTGTCTGCTTTAGTTTCGTATAGCACCCCATTTCTGATAAGGTATAAGGAGTTGTATGCGCCGGCATACTGAAGCATATTAAGGTTTTTGTCGTAGTTAATCAGCGCCAGATCCATCCCGTCGTTCACAATTTTTTCTCCTCCTGTGCTGTGCTGATGCAGTGCATTTACTATTTCTGTATTCAGGTTGTTCAGAATTTCACTGGGTTGGAGAATGCCATATTCTCTGACAATTTTTGTTAGTAGATTTTGTCCCAGTATAGATAAAAAGGCGCCGGGAACACCATGCCCGGTACAGTCAACAGCTGCAATAAGCTCCATGCCGTTTGTTTCTTCAAGCCAGTAGAAATCGCCGCTAACAATGTCTTTAGGTCTGTAGAGGACAAATGTATTTTTAAACGGTATTGATGGTGGAAGTACCGCATCCTGAATTCTTTGAGCATAGCGGATACTGTCCATTATGTCCCGGTTTTTCTTTTCAAGCTCTATGTTTTTCCTTGATATTTCTTTCGTACGTTCAGAAACCTTTTCTTCAAGTATACGCTTTTCTCGTTTTAGATTTTTTTCCCTTATTTTGATGAAAGCAATAATACCGATGATGCCTAAAATTATAGCAGAAAGAATGAACCACCATGTTTTATAGAAAGGAGGTTTTATCACAAAACTATACTTAGCCGGCTGATCGTTCCATATTCCGAAATGGTTTCTTGCTTTTACTTTGAATGTGTAATGTCCGGGAGATAGAGATGAATAATTTGCCATTGTTTGTTTAGAAACCGGATGCCATTTTTCGTCTGCGCCCTCCAGCTTCACCTGGTACCTGACTGCATCGGGGTTGCTTAGGCAGATGCTGTTATAATTGAAAATGATTGAATTTTCTGTATAATTGAATTTTTGTCCTTGCTCCAGGGGAGTTTCGGTCATGTTTACAAGCATTGACTCTATGTGTGTAAGCGGTTTGGGTGCTTTTCGCTTGTCTTTTTCAGCTCGGTATTTAAATGCCCCTTTGATGGTTCCAAACCAAATATCACCCGAATGGTCAATAAAAGTGGCGTTGTTTTTCGTTTCAATACCTGTAAAACCGCTTTTTTTAGTATAGGTGTGAATGTTTCCCTTTGGAAGTACAATTTTATTTAATCCTTTATTTGTTCCAATGTATAAATGGTTGTGTTTATCGACATTTAATAAGGTAATGTGATTTGAAAGAATGCCATTATCTAAGGTATATTCCTGTATAAGGGAATCTGATTTGTAAAGAAATACGCCCTTCGAACTTGTTCCAACCCAAATATTCCCTGCATAATCTCCAATAATTGCCGTTGGAGTAATGTCTCCGGCGGTTTTTATTTGAGTATATTTTTCATCCTTTATCGTGGTTATCCCTTTGTTTTCTGTTCCAACCCATATAACGCTGTCTTTGTCCTGATATAAAGAAGTGATATAATTTGCTGCCAGGCCGTCTTTCTGGCTAATGCGGTCAATTTCGCGATTATCAATGTTATAATGAATTACTCCGTCCATTGTCCCGATCCAAAGATTATTCCGTTCATCAATTTCCAGGGTGGTGAATTTATTGCGTCTTGTAAGATTATTTAATACAGGATGATAGAAAAATTCTTCCTGTTTTGTTAAATATTGAAGTATTTTATTTTCATTCGTCCCGATCCAGATGTTTCCGTCCTTATCTTCCTTTATAGTGCGGATTTGATTGCCGATCATATCTGTCTTTTGATTGAAATATTTTATTTTTTTAGTTGAAGGATTGTAGATAGAAATTCCGTTGTTTGTTCCAAACCACAGATTATTCTTATTGTCTTCATAAATCGCATAGACGTGTGGATCCGCTAATCCATCTTCTTCGCCGTATTGAATGAATCTTCCTCCTTTAAATATTAAAAGGCCATGTTCATTTGTTCCTATGAGAATATTGCCTTCAATATCTTCTGTAATGCTTCTGATTTTTTCATCTTCCAGTCCGTTTGAATTGTTGAATGTTTTAATATTGCCATTGGAGAAGCGGGTAATTCCACCGCCCCATGTACCAACCCAAATATTTCCCTCGCTGTCTTCTGTTATGTAGGATATCCAGTTGTTTGCCAGCCCATCTCTTTCTGAGTCATAAATCACTATGGAATCATTTTCGTGCTTTAACCTGTAAAGTCCTCCGTGGAAAGTGCCAAACCATACATCTCCCTTGCTATCCTGAAGCATTGAAGTGATTTGAAAATACGTGGTGAGTCCTTCGGGGTGATATTGCCTGAAGGAAGTATCTTCAGGGTTAAACTTTTTTATTTGAGCTTCGGTAATGAAGTATAATGAATTATCAGAAAATTTTGTGGCGCCAAAAACACGGTCGCCGATTGCCTTACCTTTAAAGTGAAGAATATTTGTTTTTAGTGAATCTGTAGTTTTTTCCTGTAGTTGAAAGATTCCATCTCCATGAGTGGATATCCAAATATTTCCTTCTCCGTCTTCAATGATTGAAGTAATATCTGCATTTCCTATTGTGTCGCTTATGGGGTGCACGGAAAATTTTTGTCCATTATAATGAGTGATGTTTCCTGCTTTGTGCCCAAACCACAGATTGCTTTTCGAGTCCTTAAAAATTACTTTTACTGATTTTTCTGCAATGCCATCTTCTGCATGAAAATTTTTAAAGTTATTTCCGTCAAAGCGGGAAATGCCGCTTTCGGTTCCCAGCCATACATAGCCTTTTTCATCTTGCAAAACATCATATACATTTGACTGGGCCAGTCCTTCTTTAACGCTGTACTGATCGAAATAATATTTTTGTGCTGAAACCTGTGACAGAGCAAAAACAAACAATATAAAAAAAAGAATTATCCGCATTAAGAATCGGATAACTCTTTTATAAGAACAAATATCGTGAAGTGACATAAACGAGAATTTTATTTATTTGAAATAAAGAAGAAAGTACCTCCTTCATCTTCCAATCCTTCAATTTTGCCGAATTGAGGCTCTTGCCTTCCGGCTTTTGTAACTGAGAGGGTTACTTTTGAAACAACATCTTCAATAGGGAGACATGTGTTTGGATTGTTTACTAAGGTATTTGCAAAAGACTCAGTAAACTGGGATTGGTCTACAGCCAGTTCATTACCTGCTGAAGATAGTACCTGTGCGGATTTGGCCCGTGTATCCTCCCAGTTGCTGCAGTCTCTTTTTTTATGCATACTTCTCATGGCCTGGTAAAAAGAAGGTCCTGATTCGCAGGCGTCTGTCACAACAAGCGTGTGTGTGATGCCATCTGAATAGGCCTGAAGCGAAGCTTTTAGGTTGTTTATATTGAAAAATGAGAATTCATCGTCACGTTTAGCATCTGTCGGAACCCAATAACCCGTTTCGTTGATAAATTTTCCGTGTCCGGCATACCATAACAGCAGAGAATTTACATGATTTGTTTTTACAAGATCTCTTAATTCAATTGAAAAAAACCGTTCCATTTCTTTTTTTGTCATGTTTTTCTTGTGAATGAAATTATGAATCCTGTAATTTGACAGAGCTGATTTAATGGTAGTTACGTCTTTTACTGGTCCGTCAAGGCTGGCAAAAGTGCTATAGTTAGAGTTTTCTATAAAGACCACCCAGGTTTTTCCCATTGGATTATCTGATGAAATATTAGCGCCTTCACGATTAAGTGAAAACTCTCTTTCCTGAATGTTCCCTTTTGAGTCGATTGCCTTTATGGTAAAATTGTCTTTGTTCGCTATGTTAATGGTTGCTGAAAAACCAGGGTTTTTGAGGTCTGGGGAATAACTTGCCGTTTTATTTCCTACTTTTATAGATTCTATAAGACTTTCATCCTCAATTTCTCCTTCAATATATAATCTGGGATTGTCATTTTGCAGATAGATTAATCCATCGTGAGATGCATAAGGCGTTGTTAGTTTGATTTTTGGTGGCTGAATTTCTGTACGTTTAATTCTATATGAAATATCAGTAGCATTTTCATAAATATCTTTTGCGCTCAGGTGGATTGTATTAATATCAGAATCTGAAACATCAACGGTTTTATTAAATATCTTCTTATCGTCTTTGTTTTTTAATTCTATTTCTTCCTCGTTTATTTTGAAAGAAGCAATTTCACTTTCATCTTTAAGAACGCCAGAAATGGTCAATGATTTTGCATTTCCCGGTATATTGATGGTTCGTCCTTCGATTGGGACAGAATCAGCCAGTACTATTTCAGGCTTGTTTCCTTCTCTCAATAGTTCATAAACTTTGTTTCTGGCTTCTTTAACTTTTTCTGTTTTTGTGGAGTCGCTTTTGGCTAATTGAATGTATCTTTCATAATCTTTCGCAGCCTTTGAATAACTGGTTACTTCTTCATTTGATCTGGCTCTTTGATAGTAAGCCTCTGCATAGTCCGGATCTAAAGAGATAACCTTTGAAAAATCATTAATAGCATTCATGCTTTGGTTGAATTGCTGATAGAGCATTCCTCGTTTGAAGAAGGTTTCAATATCATCCGAATTATACAGTAAGATTTTTGAAAGATCGTTTATGGCCCGTGGATATTCATCTTTTTCTTTAAACACTGAACTTCGGGTGTTTAAGAGCGACTTGTTTTTTTTATCATATTTTAACCCCTTGTTGCAAATATTTAGTGCCTGATCGTATTTTTCAGCCTTGTAAAGAACATCTGCAAGTGTTTTATAGGGGCTGATTACTTTTGGTGAGAGTTCAATCGCTTTTCTCAGGTCTTTTTCTGCCTGATTCAGATTATTAAGCTTATCTGAGATGTAACCCCTCCAGTAAAAATTACCGGCGTTTTCTTCCAGTTCGATTAGCTTGTTGCTGTATTTGTAGGCAGTTTTGTAATTTTGAAGTTTTATATATGATTTTATCGCGTTTTTGTGGGCTTGTATGTTTTTTTTGTCTTCTCTAATTGCTTTTTCAGCCATTTCTGCTGCACGGTCAAAGTTTTCTATTTCAAAATACAAATCTGAAGCTTTCAAAAATATTTCTTCATCTTTTTTAAGTGCTCCAGCTCTGCTGTAATCATCTGCAGCATTTTTTTTGTTATTCAGTTTTTCATAAGCTTCAGCACGAGCAATATAAGCTTTTGAGTTGTCAGCATCTTCAGATAACCATTGGTTGTATTGTTCTATGGCATCTTTATAATTCCCGGCCTCATAAAAATCCGTGCCTGTTCGATAAAACTTATTGGCACATTGGGAAAAAAACATTATTAATAAACCGGTAGCAATAAGCGTTATAAGGTTAGGTAGTCGTTTCATGGCAGTTATTTTTTATTTTACTTCTTAACATTAATGTACATAAATAATACCAAACTAGTTTAAAAAGATATTAAATTTTACGTGAAAAGTATAGTCTTGTTTCCTCAAAATCAGTTTTTTTTAGGTTCGTTTTTGGGAATGCAGGAGCTTTTACTCCATCATAAAAAAATTTATTCCCCACGAAAATTCTTGCTTCATCCCAGTAACCCTTAGAAATAAAACTTTCAATAGTATAGGCTCCTCCTTCAACAAAAAGAGAAGAGATTTCTATTGTATATAAATAATTTAAAATTTGTTCTATTAAATCTTTGGAAAAATTAAGTTGAACAATTTCCGTGTTTTGATCTTTTTTGTTCTTAAAATTTGTGCTTTTTTTCCCTTTATCAATGAAAACAATTGTTTTTAGCTGGTCATTTATTAGTTTATAAGAGTCATCAATGTCAAAATTTTTATCTATTACAAGGCGAAGCGGATTTTTGCCTGTCCATTCACGGACATTTAATTGTGGATTGTCTTTGAGTGTGGTTACGGAACCAACCAGAATTGCCTCCTCTTCAGCGCGCCATTTATGAACTGCTTTTTTTGAAATCTGGTTTGTAATCCAGTTGGGCTGGATCGGGTCATTTGCATTGCGCCTTTTATCAATAAAGCCGTCCATAGTTTGAGCCCATTTGAGAATGATGTATGGGCGCTTTTTTTCATGATATGTAAAAAACCTTTTGTTCACCTCCCGAGATTCATCTTCCAGCACTCCTTCTGTCACTTCGCATCCTCCCTTTTTTAGTATTTCAATGCCTTTTCCGGAAACTTTCCCTGAAGTATCACGTGTGCCAATAATTACGCGGGGAATTTCCTTTTTAACAATCAATTCCGAGCAGGGTGGTGTTTTTCCGTGGTGTGAACACGGTTCCAGGTTTACATATAATGTGGATTCTTTTAACAGCTTTTTATCTTTTACTGCTTCAATGGCATTCACTTCGGCATGGGACTTCCCACACTGCTGATGATACCCTTCGCCGATTATCTTTCCTTTATGGACTATAACTGCTCCTACCAGCGGATTTGGATATGTGTTTCCGGTGGCATTTCTTGCCAGATCAATGCAGCGTTTTATGTATTTTTCATGATTATCTGAAGAAGTCATCGGGTATTTTTTTATTTTTGAAATATGGGAACACAATTTACACTAGCTGAGTTTAAAGAACTTGCCAAAAAATCATTAAAAAATATATATCCCCCGCAGGAAATTGAGAATATCATTTATCTGGTTTTTGAAAAACAGTTAAATATAAAAAAAATCGATGTGCTATTAAATAACAATTATACGATTCCTAAGGAAAAAATTGACAAATTACTTTTTACAGTTGATGAACTAAAAAAAGGGAAACCGATACAATATATTCTGGGTGAAACCGAATTTTATGACCTGACTATTAAGGTAAATGAACAAACCCTGATACCGCGACAGGAAACCGAGGAGCTGGTGGATTGGATTATTAAGAATGATCGGGGTGATACGAAAAAAATCATTGATATTGGCACTGGTACGGGTTGTATTGCCATTGCCCTCGCCAGGTTTTTACCCCAATCCAGTGTTGAAGCCGTTGATTTTAAGGAGGCAATTATACGGAAAGCTTCAGAAAATGCACGATTAAATCAGGCAAATGTGCTTTTTTTCGTACTGAATATTTTAGATGAAGAACTATCGCAATACGATTATGATATAATTGTGAGTAACCCGCCGTATGTAAGAGAATCTGAAAAAATACTTATGCACAAAAACGTTCTTGAGCATGAACCTGAAAATGCATTGTATGTTACGGATGATGAACCATTGATTTTTTATGAGCGAATTATCGAAATTGCCAGGAATCACCTTAAATCCAAAGGAGAAATTTATTTTGAAATTAATGAATATTTCAGCCGTGAGGTTATCCGGTTATTGGAAACGAATAATTTCACCGATGTTTTATTAAGAAGAGATATAAACGATAAACCCCGTATGATAAAAGCTATAAAGCCATGAACAAAGAAGAGTACAATCAGTATTTACAAAAAATGATGGCTCTTTGCTCTAATAGCGAGAAGTGTGAATACGATATTGAACAAAAACTCAAAAAGTATAATGTCCCGGAGGATGATATACAGAAAATATTGAATGATTTGCAGGAGAATAATTTTATTAATCATACAAGGTATGTAGAGGCTTTTATCAATGATAAATTAAGATTTAACCACTGGGGCAAAAGAAAAATTGCTTACGCGCTCTATGCAAAAAACATTGATGAAACATTGATTCAGGAAAAGCTGGATGAAATTGATCCGGAATATTATGAGAAAATTTTGGAGGACGAACTCGATAAAAAAATCAGCAAAACCCCTAAACCGATTGATAAAGAGAGTAAAGAGAAAGTCGTCAGGTTTTTAACCCAAAAAGGTTTTGAGTATGGCAAGGTTTTTGATATTTTTGAAAAGAGAGCGAATAAAGAAGAATAGAAATAGGTTGTGCTTCTTTTTGAATTAAATATGAATTGAAGGAATGATGGAAAAAGATAAATTAAATCTGTATTTTTACGTTAAAATTAAAAATTATGGCTTTATGAATATACCGAAATACAATTTTTTCAAAGTAGTTCTAATCGTATCCCTTTTCTTCGTTTCTTCCTGTAGTGCATCCAGTGTATCTTCAGGAAATCAAAAGAAACCAGATTGGGTAAAAGACAGACCTGTTAGTAACGAGTATTATATTGGTATAGGAATGGCAAAGACCTATAAAAATAATTATACAAAAGTTGCGAAAAATAATGCTCTAACCGATATGATCTCGGAAATTTCAGTTGAAATTTCAAGCAAATCAGTTTTAAGCCAGTTTGAAGATGAATCTGGTTTTAGGGAAGAGTTCGAGTCTATTACAAAGTCAAAGATGAAAGATGAGCTGGAAAACCATGATCTCGTGGATACATGGAAAGGGAAAGATAACTACTGGGTATATTACAGGCTATCAAAGGAAAAATATCACCGCAGAAAACAAGAAAAACTTGAAAAGGCTAAAGATTTGGCAAAGGATTTTTATGAAAAGGCCAGAGAGGCTGAAAAAGCTTATAATGTACCAAACGCTTTAAATTATTATGTGAAAGCTTTTGAAGCTGTAAAACCCCATTTGGATGAGGATATCTCTGTTTTTACTTTTGATGGACGAATAAATCTTGGCAACAGCATTTATCAGAATGTACAGGAAATCTTCAGCTCAATTGAATTTAGGCCGGATCAGAAAGTATTTGATATTCGTGCGTTATCTGCAGGGAATAACCCGGTAACGGCAACTGTTTATTATTCTAAAGATGGGGAAAGACAACGAGTTTCTGATTTACCCGTAGTGTTTAGTTTTCCTGAATTGGATATTGATAAAACAGAGCAGGTTCATAGCAACTCATCCGGGGTTATCACCTGTTCTATAGCTGAAATGGCACCGAAGGGAAAACAACAGAAAGTAAAAATGGCTTTAGATACCGATGTATATTTTGGGGAGAAAACTCAGGACAATCTGCTTAAAAAGATGTTCCAGCTTAAGGGCTCCGTGCCTTATAGCTACTTAATTTTAAATGTCTCTGAGCTTAAGGCTTATTTAGAAGCTGATGAAACGGAGTTTGGCAAAACTTCAACAGGTAAGCCGGTAACGAATATTTTTAAGAAAGCACTTTCAGAACATTTTTTCTCTTTTGTTCCGGATAAATCAGGTGCTGATGTTATTGTGCAAATCACAGCCAATACAACAGAAGGGAAAAAAATGGATAATTATGACCTTCATACTGCATATCTGGACTGCAACATTAGTGTTACCAATGCAGCGAGTAATTCCGAAATCTATAGTACCGGGTTATCCAATATAAAAGGAATGAAAGGTGGTGGATTTAATATGGCAGCAAAAGATGCCAGGGAAAAAGTAGAAAAACAAATACAAGAACAAATAATACCAGATTTACAAAAAATGAATTTTTAAACCTTTAAAATGTATTAATATGAGAACGAAAATGTACAAATCATTCAGTTTATTGATAGCAAGCGCTTTAATTATAGGTCTTGGTTTATCAAGTTGTGGTTCAAAGAAAAAAGCTACCAATGTTGCAGAAGAAGAAGAAGAATTAATCACCTTCTACTGTGATGGCGAAGATTACCGAACCGACAAGAAAAATTTCAGAGCCAATGCGGTAGGTGAAAGCGGCGATCAAATGGTTGCAAGAAAAAAAGCCATGAGTAATGCAAAAGCTGCTTTAGCCGGCCAGATTGAAACTGTTATCAAAGGTGTAACCGATAACTACGTAAATTCCCGTGAATTTAATAACACGGAAGAGGTAGAAGAGCGATTTGAGTCTCTTAACCGGGAAGTGATCAACCAACAGTTGAATAACGTTAAAACTATATGCCAAAAGCACACCAGAACAAAAGATGGTAAGTACAAAACTTATCTTGCAATTGAAATGTCTGTAGATGCGCTTGAAAATGCTATGGATAATCGGTTGTCAAAAGATAAAAGATTGAAAGTTGATTACGATTACGAGAAGTATAAGGAAACTTTTGACAAAGAAATGGAGAAAATGGAAGAAGAATATTAATCGCCAGTGAACACAATTTTTAAAGGAGGTTCTGTGAGCCTCCTTTTTTATTTTGCTAATAGATGTTTTCTTAAGTTGATTAATCTTGGTATATATAATTAAATTTGTTTAATTTGTTATTCCAACAGATAGAAAAATAATTCAGGATTATCTGCTAAAATAGGATAGAGGAGGTAAAACCTGCGTTTAATCCGAATATAAATTTAAGCCAATGAGCGAAGATTCAATTCTCAAAATTCAGAACTTAAGTAAAAAATATGGAAACTTAAGGGCACTCAATAATCTAAATTTAAATGTAAACCGGGGGAATGTCTATGGGTTACTGGGACCTAACGGAAGTGGTAAGACAACCACTTTAAGCATTGCATTGGGTACGCTAAATCAATCGGCTGGCGAATATTACTGGTTTGGTGAGAACCCTTCCTCAAAATCCAGGTTGCGGATTGGGAGTTTGATTGAATCCCCGAATTTTTATCCATATCTTACGCTAAATGATAACCTGCGTATTGTAGCAACTATTAAGAATGTTTCTTTTGAGGATATAAACCGTGTTTTAGGGACTACTAGTCTTCTGAAGAGGAAATATTCCCGGTTCAGACATTTATCTTCGGGTTTAAAACAGCGGCTGGCATTGGCTTCTGTGTTGCTGGGAAACCCGGAAGTGCTTGTTCTCGATGAACCAACAAAAGGCCTTGACCCGGAAGGTTTTTCTGATTTACGAAATATAATCAATCAGCAACACCAGGAAGGCAAAACCATTATTCTCGCAAGTCATATCCTTGACGAGGTAGAGAAGGTATGCACCCATGTAGGTATTCTAAAAGCAGGTGAGCTTGTTAGAGAAGGCAGAGTTGATGAAATACTGAAAAAGGTAAATTTAATTTATGTCGATACCCCGACTCCCGATGATCTGATCAGGGCGCTCAGTAATAGCGATATCGTTCAGGAATATAAACAGGATAAGGATGGTTTCCAGATTATTCTGAAAGAAAACTATTCGGCTTCTGATTTGAATAAGTATTTGATTGATAAAAACATCGTTCTCAATCGCTTAGAGTCTAAGAAAAATACACTGGAAAAAGAATTTTTAGAATTAATTAAATAATCTGTTAAAAATGGCAAAACTATTACGTATAGAGGCAATAAAAACATTTTCCTCAAATACATTTCGATCGTTGATTACCTTGCATTTAGTATTTTTTCTTTTGGTAATTCTTTTAATCTCAAAAATAGATATTAGTGTAGGTGTATTCTCTGTAGATGCTTTGTTTCAATTTCCTCATGTGTATGATTTTTTCGCGTGGGTTTCCAGCTGGTTTAATATTCTTCTGGCTATAATTGTAATCGTATTAGTTAGCAACGAGTTTCGTTTTGGTACCTTCAAACAGCATATCATTGATGGTTTAAATCACGAGCAACTTATTTCGGGGAAAGTCCAGGTTTTATTTATTGTTGCTATTTATGGTTTTTTACTTGTGCTGTTTGCTTCAATGATTTCGGGATTCATTATGGGCTCTGGCAGCTTGGAAAATGAGCTGTTTCAAATCGATATTCTATTTGTATATTTTCTGCAAACGCTTGCTTATGTTTCAATGGGCTTGTTTTTTGCTGTTTTGTTCAAAAATAATGCTTTATCAATAGTGGCCTTTATTCTTTACCTTTTTCCCGGAGAACTTATAATCAGGAAACTTTTCTTCCCGGCTTATGAGCGATACTTCCCTGCAAAACTTATCTCAGATCTTACTCCTTTTCCTGAATATGTTTCAGAGAGCCTGGGAGGTCCCAATACTGCTAATCAAATGGATTTTCCAATGGCCACCGAACCGGCACTTAGTCAGGCAACTTCACTTGGTATGGCGGGTTTCTATTTTGTTCTTTTTATTGGATTGTCTTATTGGATTTTAAAAACGCGAAGCTTTAATTAGGCGCATTCAGAAAAAGATAAACTTTACGTTTTCGTGGAAGCGCTTGAGTAATAAGAATTCAGAATACATAGTTTGGCGCTGTATTCCGAATTCTTTATTCTGTTTTTTTGATATAATCTTTGTTTTTCCTAAGAATCGTGTAATTTCTTTTTGTTATCTAACAGAAAACCACACATTTCATAATCTTCAATGCTTGAGAAATGCTCCATTAAATTATTGAAAAATTCCTCATCTTCATAATAAGGATGATTTTCATCAAATTGCATCTCTTTGTTGATTGTTAATTCAAAAATTTCTTCTCTGCTTAATGGAACTTCTGCTTCTTCAGGAGCTTCAGCTTCATTAAACTGCTCATCTTCAGTTTTCTCGAGCTCGTTTTTATAAGCATCAATAAACTTTGTAAGTTGAAGTTGTAATTTAATAGAGTCGTTATTTTCTGCTAAAAGCTTTTTATTTTCCTGATATTTTTCCTCAAGCTTGCTGCTTCTCTCGTTTGAAACAGGCTCCTCGAGCAGTTTTTTAACGATTCTTTCGTTTTTATGTATTATATCAAGATTCTTTTGAACTCTACTTTTCAACTTTTCAACTGTTTGTCTTAAATGAGTTAGCATCATTTTATTTTTTTTGTTTTTTATTTTTGATTAGAACGTCAGGAAGTCTTTTTGGTTTATTTGGTTTTGACGAATGTATATTATGTATTGATAAATGTAATAAACTTTATATCTAAATATGAAATTACTTATACATTGACGTGATAAAATGAGTGTTTATTGTAATTATGATTAAATCTTCTGTGTGTCAAAGGCATCCCTTAATCCGTTTCCTATTAATGTAAAAGCCAGAACAGTAAACATAATAGCAAGACCCGGAAGAAAGGCCAGGTAACCCATGTCAACCAGTATAAAACCATAATGCTCTTTGATCATCATGCCCCATGATGGAATTGGAGGTTGTACGCCTATTCCTAAAAAGCTTAGACCTGCTTCTATGAGGATGGCCGTTGCAAAATTGGCAGCAGAGATGATAATTACGGGATTTATTACATTTGGTAGTATATGTCTGGTTATTATCCTTCCGGAATTGAAACCCATAGCTTTTGCTGCTTCAATGTATTCTTTTTCTCTGATAGAAATAATCTGCCCCCTGACAACTCTTGCCACTTCAACCCACATGGTTAAACCTACTGCAATGAAAACCTGCCAGAAACCTTTTCCAATTACCAGCGTAATCGCTATCACCATCAGAAGTGTGGGAATGGACCAAACTACATTGATCAGCCACATAATAATATCATCAACCCAGCCCCTGAAATAACCTGCAACAGAGCCCAGTGTAAGTCCGATAAGCAATGAAATCATCACCGAAATAAAGCCTACTGACAGAGAAATGCGTGCTCCGATAATTAAGCGACTTAACATATCTCTTCCGAAACGGTCGGTTCCCAATAGAAATGTTTTTTGAACAATATGTTTTTCTCGTATAATGTCTTCTAATTCTTTTTTACTTATCGTTTTGTGTTTGTTGTTTATGGTAAAGAAGCTGTATGTTGCACCTTCTTCTTCGATTGGCCGGTCATAGGATACAGGATAGACTACATCTGCCGGATGAAAGTTTTGTGTGAATTGTTCTTCACTTTTGTGTTCTGTATATTCGCTGATTTCAAGCAGAGAATCCTTAAAATGAAAATTGTTTATTGGTATAAATTCATATTTACTTTCCTTTCCATACATTAAATGTTGTATCCAGCTTTTTCTCTCAATATTTTTGTTCCGTCTGACTTTGAGCATCTTCACCGAGAAACCGATCTTTTTTGTGGTGAGTTCAAGGTGCTGGCTGTTTGCGTTGGGTGTATTGTCCGGGGTAACTAAATATCCTAGTAAAGCAATCAGAAAAGCAACCAACAGATAAAACAATCCAAACATAGAGAAGTAGTTCCTTTTAAATTTTCGCCAGGCAACTCTGTTTGGGGAATTATAATTTTTTTCTATATGTTTTTTTGTATCAGCCATCCTTTTGTCTTTACTGAATACAAATTAAATAATATTTTATGATTATACGCATGAGTATCTCCAAAAATGCTCATTGAAACCCGGTAGGGTTGA
>CAYFRV010000006.1:0-34283 GCA_964345495.1 uncultured Bacteroidales bacterium
TTTCCATTACATAACCAAGTATAGATTATAGAGTTCTCTTTTGTATTATGAATTATCTTTAAGGATATCCTTTTAGGATTTTTACTGTCCCCTAATTTAAGCTCAATATTGTTTGCAGGAAATTTTAATGTATCGCTGTTTTTTAAACTTACAGTCGACCAAGTCCATGCTGAGTCATTTGTATTATACGCTGAAACCCAATATCCCTCTCTGTAAGCTTGTTTCATCCTTCCAAAATAGATATCCAGTGTATCGATACCAGTCTTTAAGGATGAGTATTTAAAATCACTTAAATTCATTTGATTCTTAATATCATTTAATCCTTTATTTAATTTTTCTGGAATACCTGAAATCAACTCAGCCTTTAAAGTGTAATTATCTTCTGTTTCTTTTTTTTCGGAAAAATTGCAGCTTGTGACGTAAATCGAGATAAAAGCAATAATAAAGCTAATAATAGTTTTTCTTATCATAATCCATATTCTTAGTTGTTTATATTCAGCGTTTTTTACTTCATCATTTTTAATTAGTTGGAAGCATTATTTTATCAAGCTTATCCTCTATTTTTTCAATTCTTCTGAATTTTCCGGCGAATTTTCCTTTTTTATTTATCAGATAATAATAAAAGGTGTTCCAGGTGCCGTATTTTTTATAAGCTTCGGATTGTTGTCCTTTCAGATCAGAAACAACAGGCCATTCAATGTTATGTTTCCTGATTGTTTCTTTCCAGTAATAAGGATCCTTTTCAGTATACACCCCAAAGAGTTGCAAACCTTTTTTGTGATAGTCTCTGTAAAGTTTTTTTAATCCCTTAGGCATTAGCTTTGTGTGGGGGCATAGCTGAACAAAATACAGGAGCACATAGTTCTCACCAACATAATCGGAGAGAGCTACCTGTTTCCCTAAGGTATCTTTTAGCGTAAGATCAATGTATTGTTTCCCGGGTTGTACTTTCTTCAGATTAGAGACACGGGTTTTTAATTTTTTTGCCCGGGGTGTGCCATAAAGAGTTGTATCAAGCGAATGGTAAAGTGAATCAAGTACATTTAAAGAAAATATTACTTTTGATTGTTTTAAGGCGAATAACCGGGCGCTTGAGGAAGAATCAGACAGGAGGAAATTTTCAGTATACCTTATCATGTCATTGTAGGCATTTCGGTATTCCCTTTCTAAATCTGCTTCAGAGGCTTCTTTCTCCTTTTGTTTTTTTTTGATGGCTTTTTTAATGCTGACAATCTTCTTTTCATATTTTTTCTTTTCACTGAGATATTCTTCATAATCATTTTGGGTTTTTGATCCGGTAATATTTGCTTCGGGGTATTTGTCCCGGGTTGTTTTAATGGTTATTTTGCTGTTTTCCAGGAAAAATGGAATGGAGCCAAGCTCGTGTTTCACCTTAATGTATTTTCTGGATGGAACATCCACAGAGCCTTTGAAAGAAAATTTACCATTGGTTATCTTAGCCGAGTCGATCGGGTTTACCTCGTATTGACTTTCATGATCTTTGGTTCCCAAATAAACCATTGCATTATCGATGCCATCAATATGGCCATTGATCTTATAATGTTCTTTATCAACACAAAATTGTAGTATGAGAATACCTAAAAGAAGAAAAAGAATAGATTTTTTCATAACGAATTGATTTTTTTGTTTTTCTATCTATAGTATTTATTGATGTATGCTTTTAACTGGCTTAAGGCCCGGGGCATATTTTTTCTTGCGAATCCAATTCTGAAGTTATTTCCCTCATAATCATACTGGCTGGCAGGTAGCAGCATCACACCTTGTTTTTCTACCAGTTCTGTACAGAATTCAGAAACAGGCTTATCCGCCTTTAATTCCGGAAAACCAATTGGTCCGGCCTTGGGTTTGGCCCAGGCAAAGAGTTCCTTATATTCCCGGAAAAAATCATCAAGAAGCCTCAGGTTGTTTTGTATGATGTTCATGTTTCTTTCCAGGATTTGATTTTTTGCCCGGAGAGCTATTATTGCCAGAATTTCGCCGGGTGCGCTGTTGCAAATTGTTGTATAATCCTTGTAAATTGCGAATTTTTGAAACAGGTTATTGTTTTTTGTTGTGAGCCATCCTATTCGCAAACCTGCTAACCCAAAACTTTTTGACATTCCGAAAAGGGATACAGCATTCTCGTACAAATCACATGCGGAAGGAATACGACTAGCTGCTTCATGTTCCAGAAACCGGTACATTTCGTCTGAAAAGACCACAATATTATGCTGCCTTGCAATATCGATTATCTTCCGCAGGCTATTTTCCGAAATGGTTGCGCCTGTGGGATTGTGGGGAAAATTGATAACAATCAGTTTCGTATTATCTTCTATCAGGTTTTCCAAGTCTTCCGGCTCAAAATTCCATTCGTCTTTTTTCCGGGGAGTCCATTTTGAGACTTTACAACCTATAGCGTTTGCAACCTCATACAGCGACTGGTAACCCGGGAAAGTAGCAATGACATGGTCGCCTTCCCTCAGGATGGTGTTCATAACAATGAAAATCCCTTCTTCCGGGGCCAATACCATCACATCTTCAGGAGAAATGGTCTGGTAGAGTTTTGATATTTCTTCTCTCAGTGTCGGATGCCCTTGTGACTCGGTGTATCCGAGTTTCAGATCCTCCCACATTTTCAATGAAGCTTCATCGCTCATTTCCAGTAATTCGTTCATTGATAGGGCTTCGCAGTCTGATGGGCATAAAAGGTAAGGTGCCGAGAATTCGTACTTTGCGAAGTATCTTTCTAATTTAAATGGGTTGATTTTCATTAATTCTCGTTGGGTTTTTAAAAAATCTTGAGTGTAAATGTAAATATATAAAAATTTTACTTTAATTTATAATTCTCATTATAAACACTTTATGATTTATAAGATGTGAATTCCATATACCTGGTGTGTTGGAATCTAGCTTTTATTTATAAATCTTATCTGTAATTTATAGTAGATAGATTTATTGCTGTTTTTAATATATACCTGATGTCCATAAAACAGGAATTGAAAACATTTTTATGATTTTTTTCCGATTATGAGCTGCGAATTTGTTGGTTTTTATAGATGCCCTCGCAGATGTATGTCAAAATCATGGGAGGATTCACTTTATTCAGTTATAGCCTTCTTCACCACAGGAAACATTTTATCTACCCACATCGCGTACATTTTGCCTGAAGGATGTAGGCCGTCTTCTGCCAGCAGTTCAGGGTTTTCTTTTGCCTTTCTGGAAATTGGAGTAATATTTACATAGTTTGCTCCCATGCTTTGGGTGATTTCTTTATTTACCTGATTATAGGCATCAATTTCCCCGGCAATTGTTTCCCTGTCCCTTGATTCAGCAAAAGGCGTGACACTCCAGTCGGGGATTGACAAAACAACGACTTTTTCCGCTTTATCTCCGGCAAAATCAACGGCTTTCCTTAATAGTTCCCTGAATTCAGGACGGTAATTTTCTACATCTTTACCCTGGTATTGATTGTTTACCCCTATTAAAAGCGTTACAAGGTCATAGGACTCCCGTAGCGTATCCTGCTCTATTCCTTTTTTCAGGTCTTCTGTGGTCCATCCGGTTTGGGCTATAATTTTCGTTTCTTTCACTCTTACCCCGGATGACTTTAGAGTATCAGCCAGTTGAACCGGGAAACGGTCGTTTGTGTCAACTTTTTCACCAATGGTGTATGAATCTCCCAATGCAAGGTAAATGTATTCGGGGTTTTCCTCTTGTTTTTCATGATCGTCTGAATTGTTACATGATGCTCCCAGCAGAAGTATTGTAGTGAGGATAATAAAAAGCTTGTTGTACATTTTATATTGTTTAATTGATTTTTCAGAATATCAAATGTAAGAAAAAATTCCGGGTGATTTGTTTTAATAAAAGAAAGCCGGGTGGTTGACATCATAAAAAACTTTTTGGGTGCCTCCCATGGCTACCGGAGCAGGAAAACCTTTCGCCAGCACGATGGTCTAAATCATTTAATGAATGTCTGGCAGTGAAATGTTGGTTGGTAATGTTCTTTTGATTCATGCAATCAGGTATATATTAAACCTTCATCTTTGCTTCCGTAAGTATAATGTAATCCGCGATAATATCGTACTGCAGAGAGCAGAGCTAGTAGTGCATCAAAATGATGCCAGGTGAGAATTTGCTTTTTATCAATTTCGATCAGGGAAGTTCGATCAAGAAGCTCTGAGCATTTTTCGATGTTTTGTTTGTCTAGCCTGTATCCACAAGTTTTAAGGTTGAATTGTTTTGCCAGAATTTTGGGGTAGGTTTCTTTTATTTCGACACCTATTTCTTCAATTATGTTTTTGAGGCGAATTGCCCGTGCTGTTAATCCACCTAAAAACATTGGTGACATAGCGCCAAGTTGTTTATCGCACATCCGGTAAAAATAATCGTCATAATTCTTATTGTCTCCATAAACCCCGGGAAGAGAAAGAGGTGCGTCGATAAATATTAACCCGGGTTTTCTTTCTTCAATGGATCGAAGGATAAATTGATCTGCATCTTGTTTCTTGGTAGCTTTGAAATACTGAAGTTGTTCTCGTTGTTTTTCACATATTACGGTGTTTCCCGAAAATTTTTTACCATAATCGATTCCCCAGATCCGTTCATCAATGTTTTTTTTACCCTTCATTTAAGGGAGGCTGTTTTGAAATTCCTGGTATCTCGTTTCTTCTTTATCACCAGCTGGTGAACCTATACTTTTCCATACGTTATCTATTTCCTCAATTCTATTTTCGGGGCTCGGATGCGTGCTCAGAAACTCCGGCGGTCTTGGACTACCTTCCATTTTTTCAAAAAAGCCGGCTACACCTTTGGGATAAAGGTCTGTATCCGCTGTGAACTTTACGGCATATTCATCGGCTTCGTATTCGTCATTCCGGCTGAATTTTAATGTGCCTAGTCCAAGGGCCATGTCAGCTGCAATTTCTGCCCATTTATCCGGATTCTCTCCAAGAATCAGCGAAAGCATCAGTTGAAAACCGTAAGTTTTTGTCATTCTTTCTGTGGAATGTCTTTTGTCTACGTGTGCCATTTCGTGGGCCATTACACCGGCAAACTGTGCTTCATTGTCAAGGTATTTTATGAGGGCGGTATAGAAGTACATTTTGCCTCCGGGTACCGCAAAAGCATTTAAAACCTCGTCGTCTCTGATAATTGTTACTTCCCAGTCAAAATCGTCTTTGTGAATGAATTCATCCGACTGCAGCAAATCATTTTTTATCCTGTTCAGGTGGTCATAAGCATCAGGATACGCTGACTCGCTTAAGATGTCATATTCATCGTTCTTTCTTAGCTCTCTGTCAAAGTCTTCACCGAACTGCCGGTCTTGTTCAAGTGTAAAAATGTTGAAGTCCCCGTCTTCGTCACATGACTGGAATATTATGCCTGAGGTTGTCAGTATAAATACAAGTGCAACAATATATTTTTTCATAATGGCTTTATTGAATTAAACATAACTTTTTACGGAAAATTGGTTATAAAGTTAATAAGAAATACGTTTTTTATTCTCCGAAATTAAGCCAGGGATGATTATTCTCTTAAATCCATCAACATATCCGGGTATTTTTCGGGGTGAAGCATTATATCGGCGTATTTCCTCCCCACATCTTCAGGCTTTGTGAGCTGACCGTTCTTTTTAAGCTGAACAAAGCGGTCAAGTTCTCTGAAGTTTTCCGGTTCTACTTCCCGTATTTCATCTTGCATTTCTGTGTCGACTATGCCGGGAGCAACAGAAAACACTTTTGCAGGGTTGGCTTTTACGTCTTGTTGCTCATCTGCAATTACACGGGCAAACATCTCAAGACCGGCTTTTGTACTACAGTAATTGCTCCATGAAGGTATGGTGTGCCTTGCTGCTCCTGAACTGGTATTTATTATGATTTTTTCTGCCTGGCTTTCTTTGTAAAAGGACAAAAAGTTATTCATCAATATAGCCGGACTGATAAGGTTGATATTGTGACTTTGAATGATTTTTTCGTTTTCCAGATTGCCTACGGGTGTTACTTCACCCAGAACTCCTGCATTATTGAAAAGAACAATTTTTTGTGCATCTTCAAGTTGATTAAATTGAAATGCTTTTACCCTTTCAAGGTCATTTAAATCTAATTGTATGTGTTTGTAGTTTTTGTGTTTTATTGCACTATTTCGTGAGATGCCAAAAACAAAATTATTGTCATCTTTTAGTAACTCTTCGGCTGTTGCTTTACCTATACCTCTGCTTGTTCCTGTTATATAAAAATAATTCATAGTTGATTTGTTTTGATTTCAGCCTAAAATAATAATTTATTAATGGTTAGTCAAATCAAATTTAACAACAATCAATAGGTTGGATTGTTGAAACTTCAGGAACTATTTCCTATATTCATAACTTCAATATAAATGATTATAAAACTCAAGAACCTATGGAATTAGAAAAAGCCATCAAACAACGAACAAGCATTCGGTCATTTAAGAATGAACAGATCCCGGTGGAGGATTTGAAAAAAATGGTGCAAATGGGGGGAACCGCTCCAAGTGTAAACAACTATCAGCCCTGGAAATTTTATGTGATTACAAATAAGAGGTTAATGGAAAAAATGGCAGATCTTGTAAAGGATAAGATCGAACAAGTTCCTGAGAATGAATCAAAAGCTTCAAGAAATATAAAGTCACAGGTAGAATGGTTTGCTACTTTTTTTGAAAACGCCCCGGCTCTAATTGCTATGACAATGGAGGAATACGAGTCGGTGCTGGAAAAAGGGGTGACCGTCTCGCATGACGATATTAATAAAATGCGGAATTATCCGGATATACAAAGCGCCGGAGCAGCGATTCAAAATATTTTATTAACAGCCGTGGATATGGGATATGGTGCTTGTTGGCTAAGCGCTCCGATGATAGCAAAAGAAGGATTAGCTTCACTCATAGAGGTTGAAGAGCCTTATCACCTGGTGGCTTTTGTTGCAGTGGGAATTCCGGAAAAAGACATGAAACCGAAGGAGAAAAAACCATTGGATGAGATATTTAAGTTGATTGAATAACTGTTCTATTGCTCAATTGTTTTATTGTTAAATTGTCCGGACAATTTTAGAAATAGCTTCATTTGCCGAATGTGGGTAAAATGATTTGAATTGATTAAGTTAATTGAGTTATTTGAGTGGAAAGTATTCTGGTTTAACCTATTCAGCTTAACTAACTCAATCAACTCAAATAACTCAATTAACTTTCTGTTTGTTCGCAGGAAATTTTTTTTAAAATTAACCTGTTTTTCTGAAATCTACACTCCTGTCGCTGGTAGATTGATCAATAATTAATCTTTTTATCCTTTGGATATTCTATGGAGTATTTGATTGTAAATTCTTCTCTTGCTTTAGGATGAATATGTTTTTTCCATGTTAAAAAGCCTTGGTTTTTATCGTGCTTTGCATTGGATAATTCTTGTGGATTTACAGTGATGTCCTCATTCATGCTTACTGGTATCTGGTCTTTAATGATGATGTCTATTGGAACTTGTTTGCTGTTTTTCACCTGTATCTTTCTTTCATAACTGATTTTTTTGTCTTTTCCTATAAACTTTTCACTCTCAAAATCCTTTATCATTTCATGTTTTACCATAATACTTTTATCTCTACCCAATGAAAAAGTGAGGGTGTCTTCTGAAGTATTTGTGTTGAAGTAGGATGAACCAACATAACGTTCTTCAAAAAACAGATTTGCTTCTGCTGGTATGAGACTGTACTTTTCCCAGTCAGAGACTTTTGCAAGCAGAAAAGCATCATTGTCAAGCCTGGGGGCTGTAAAATATGTATAATCTGCTTTGAGTTCATGTTGTGTTAGCTGAACAATATATTCCTTCCCGCTTCCTGGTATGTTGTGTTTTTGTCTGGTTTGAAATTCAATCCGTGTTTGAGTGGTTGACATATCTGCCTGCGCTTGTTGGGCGTCTGTCATTATAGCATCATTAACCTCTACTTCTTGTTCATTCCTTACAGACATTTGAGGTCTTTTTTGCCTTGTAATTCTTTGAGGACTTATAAACCGAAGATATTTTGGTCTTAAATTGGGTTGGTTGTTGGAAGCATTGACTTTCCCTGTTGATATTGTAAGCAGGAGATCTTCCCAGTCGTTCCCGGTCGATTGATTAATAGTTGCTTTGTAAACAAGCTCTACCGGTTTGTCAATATCTGTTACCCGTATATCATATAAGGGTCTCCAACCGGCATTCAGAATAACGTAATTCAGTGTCAACTCACATTTTCTATCTGTATCAGAAGAAATAAGCACATGAACTTTACCTTTTGGATTGTCGTTTTGGCCTGTGATGTTCTGTAATTCTTGTTCAATGCGGTTAATGGCCTTGTTGATTCTATTGAGTTCTTGTTCTGTTTTTAGTTTTTCGTCTTTAATTTCTTGAAATTGTGATCGGAAATATTCCATTGCTAATTTAAGCTCAGAAGTTTTCAGCCCGGTATTTTGCCCGCTAATCTTTTTATTGGCAAGAAGAATTTCTTCTTCTTTTTGAAAAATATCTAATAGATTTTTCTTTTCCTGTTTCTTATTTTTTAATAAATCCAAACTATCCTTTATTTTTTTAATTTCAGGTTTATAACTGATTTTATGCTGATAATCCTTTTGAAAAGTTAACCCCAGAATTCTAAAGTTACCTTTACCAGAAATCTGTAAACTTTTTTCTACAATTCTGGCAGGAAGTCCATGAATTATGAGTTCCTGCGTGCCTTGTTTAGCATGAAAAGTAGTTTTTCTTTCAATTTGAGCTCCTTGTTGGTAGACTGTCACGTTTGTAATTTCTGAAGATAGATCCGTTTTCTCTTCATCAGCAATCATTGCAGTGCTGATAGTGATTGATAAGATTAGCAAAAGTGTTTTTTTCATTTTTTATAAAGTTTGGTTATAATTTAGTAGATTTAGTAGACAATTATTATAAGAATTCAAATCCTAATCCCTCCTTCCTTTAGGCAATGCAGGTTTTGCTGTTTTTTGCTGTAAATTAAGGATATATGATTCAATGATTTTATTTCATTGTAATATGTAATTTTTTTATGATTTGTTCAGCTTTATTCTTATTTTTATTCCAAACCTTTGATAAAAATACATTCATTATGAGAAAACTACTAATTTTTACACTATTACTTTCATTCATTTTTCAATCTTGTTCAAAAAATGAAGTGGAAAAGGCAAGTCAAACCATTCGTGCTAAGGACATAGAAAGATATGTTAAAGAAATAGGCTCAGATGCTTTTATGGGCAGAAAACCTTTTACACAGGGTGAAGACACATCTTTGAAATATTTAGAAAAAGAATTTCGAAGAATAGGTTTGGAACCCGCTAATAACGGAAGTTATTTACAGGAGGTGCCAATGGTAGAGGTAGAAGTTGATCCCGAAAAGAAAATGAAATTCCAAACCGAAAACGGTGAAGTAAACCTGGATTATAAGGACGAATTTGTGGCTTTTTCACGCAGATTAACAGACAAGATTGAATTAGATAAATCAGAGGTTGTTTTTGGAGGATATGGAATTGTTGCTCCGGAATACAACTGGAACGATTATGAAAATATTGATGCAGAAGGTAAGACTGTAGTAGTTTTCGTTAATGATCCGGGTTATGGGCGTGAAGATACAGACTTTTTCAATGGCAATGCCATGACATATTACGGTCGTTGGACTTATAAATATGAAGAAGCTGCCAGACAGGGAGCGAAAGGAATTTTAATCATTCATGAAGACGGGCCGGCAGGGTATCCGTGGAGTGTTGTGCTGAATGGTGCAGTAATACCCAAACTTTACCTGAAGCCGGAAGACAATTACCAATCTAGATGTGCTCTTGAAGGTTGGCTTACTTTTGATGCAGCCCAAAAACTTTTTAATAAAATGGGATATAACCTTCGGGAAATGAAAGAAGAAGCAAAACAGCCATCGTTTAAATCTGAAAAGCTCCAGGCTTCCTTATCTTTTAAAATGAAAAGCAACCATCGTTTTGAAACATCAAAAAATGTGATGGGTTATATTCCCGGTAAAGAGCGTAAAGATGAAGTTTTAATTTATTCTGCTCATTGGGATCATTTTGGGGTTGATCCTTCTTTAGATGGGGATTCAATATACAACGGAGCTGTTGACAACGGAACTTCACTTGCGTGGATGATGGAAATAGCTGAAGCATTTGCCTCTTTAGAAGAACCTTTGAAGCGTTCTGTGATGTTTCTGTCGCCAACTGCTGAAGAGCAAGGGTTGATCGGTGCAAAACATTATGTTAAAAATCCTGTTTTTCCTCTGAAAAAGACTGTAGCCAACATAAATAACGATTTAATGCTCCCTTATGGAAGATACAAAGATGTAATGATTACAGGATATGGTCAATCTGAACTGGAAGATATTGTAGCCAAAGTAGCTAAAAAACATGATCGTTATATTTATCCGGATCCAAATCCTCAAACCGGAATGTTTTACAGGGCGGATCATTTTGCTTTTGCCAGGGAAGGAGTTCCGGCCTTGTTTGCCCGCGGTAATTGCGATTCACGTAAACATGGCAAAGAGTGGGCTGAAGAGAAGGAACAGTTTTGGCTTGAAAACCGATATCATAAACCAAGCGATGAATATAATTCAGAAACATGGGATTTAAGAGGCATAAGGGATGATGCCAGGTTGCTTTTTGAAGTGGGACACCGTATTGCAAATGATACAATTTTTCCTGAATGGAAAGAAGGTTCGGAATTTAAGGACAAAAGAGAAGCGTTAATGAATAAATAGAATAGTATGTTTAAGAAGATTTCTCCTTTTTTAATAATTCTGCTTACTATTGCTTTTATAAATGACTTAAAAGCACAGAAACTGGCAGCATTTACCAATTTTCGGGATAATTTTTATGTGTTTGATGACGGACAGTTTATTAAACTTGAGCATTTGCCGGTTCAGAGTTATAAGGTAGGAAAATGGGCAGTAGCATACCAGAATAACAATGGTGCCTTAATAGTTTATGTCCACGGACAAAAGCATAAATTGACAGAAGTTGTTGAGGATTATGAACTCACCGAATCGTTATTGGTTTACCATTATGGCTCAAATTTATTCGTTTATGATGGTGTGGAGAAGGAAAAGTTGTCTATGGATTGTCCATATTTTAAGACTAATGGCGATGCTGTAGCTTTTTATGACAGGATTAATAAGGAATTCAGATTTTATTATAAGGGAGTGGCATACGATGTTGAAAGTGCATTGTCAAATGAGCCGGTTCAAAATTATAAAGTCGGGGATAACATTTTAGCTTTCCTTGGTCCGAATGAATATCTGAACTATTTCTACAAAGGCCGGGATGGTGAGATTATGTTAGTAGAAGGCCGACCGAATTACAGAGTAGACAAAGATATCATCGCATATTTTGATCCGAATACTTCTTCATTTAACGTTTTTTTAGATGGCATTATGCATCAGGTTGATTTTTTCGAGCCTGCTTCTTTTAAAGTAGCAGATAAACGGGTAGCTTATGTTAAAGATAACGGAAGGTTCTGTGTCTTCCAGAATGGCAGAGAAAGCACCATCAGTTATATCACACCGGAATTTTATCACGTTGAGGATAGTTTGATTATTTATGAGGAAAATGGGTATCTAAAGAGTTATTACAACCATCAATCCTATACACTCGAAAATTATATTCCCTCTACAATGAAATATGAGTTTAATGCTTTGGCTTATTTGAATAAGCAACGATACCTTGAGATGTTTTCAAGAGGTAAGAAAAGATCATTAACTTATGAAACGATAAACGAGTTCGATGTTTTTTGGGGAGTTGTCTGGTATAATTTAGGAGTTAATACCAACAAAATTTTTTATAACGGGAGAAAGTATTAATTAGAAAATTGATAAGGCCGTCTAAAAAGTAATTAAATAAGATTTTCAGCAAATCTACAGAAACGACTTTTTGGACAGCCTTTCTCCTTCTGGAACTAGTCCAAAAATCTAACATCAATAATCAACCATCGATCATAAAGCTCCCAGGAACTGGCTTACAAGAATAAGTAGTACCAGGGCAAACGGGTAGACTGTGGCATAAGCAAGTTGGGGTGCATTTGTTTGTGTCATTGGCTCTACGGCGCTAAGTGCAGGTGTGCTCGTCATACTGCCTGTTAAAGCCCCGATAAGCTTCAGGAAATTCATTTTAAAAATATAGTAACCCACCGAAATGCTTAGAACCATTGGAACAATAGTTATAATCAAACCTGTAAGAAAGTAATCGATACCACTGGTTTGTATGGTTTCCGCAAGATGCTCCCCGGCGCTAGTGCCGACAGCGGAGAGGAAAAACACCAGCCCCAGCTTACGCAAAATTTGATTTACGGTTCCGGATACATTCCAGACAATTTTACCGGTTTTACCAATTTTACTGAGCACAATAGCAGCAATCAGAACACCTCCGGTAAGTCCTAATTTAAATGTAACATCACCATATAGAGGGATTGTGATTTCCCCGAGCAAAATTCCAATTATAATACCCAGTGCTATGGGAAGCAAATTCAATTCATCCATCTTCTCTCTGCTATCGCCAAGTTTATGGCCAATTGACCTCACGTTGTGTTCTGGCAGAGTTGCGGTTAATTTGTCACCAAAGCGAAGTTTACTGGTGGCTTTGGGGGTGATTTCAATTCCGCTTCGCCGGATACTTGTTACAGTAGCATTATAATTCTGCAGCAATCCAAGCTGATTTAACGACTTATTAATCACCTCTTTATTCGTAACTAAAAACTTCCTTACTGTAATTTTCCCGGAAATTGGGATGTCAATATCTGATTCTTTCCCGATTAGATATAAAAGTTTATCCAGGTCTTCTTTAGTACCAACAGCCCGGATAACATCACCTTCTTCCAACACAGTAGAGGGTTCAACGCCAGATATCTTGTCTCTTTTTACAATCCGGGAAATATTCGTGTTTGTAAGCGAACGGATATGGATATTGTCAATAGATTTTCCGAAAATATTCGGATTTTCAACCACATAATTTTTAGAGATCAGCTCAGGATAATCCACTTGCAATTCTTCTTCAAATTTTTCTTCTTCCTTTTTGATGCTTACACCAAAAATTTTCGGTGAAAGCCTGGCAAAAAGGATAACACCTATCACACCAAAAGGATAAGCAATACCAAAGCCAATAGAAGAAAGAGAAGAATTTGTGCTTTCTATAGCAGCAGCAAGTCCGGAAGTACTTGTAAGAGCTCCGGTAAACAAACCCACGGCAAGCTTAAAATCTATATCTAAAAGATGAGCCATCAAAATGGTCACCAATGCTCCTGAAACTATTACCATGAAGGCAAGACCTATCAATACCTTTCCGGTTTTTTTAAATGACTCAAAAAAACCAGGACCTGCCTGAATTCCTACAGAAAACATAAACAGGATCAATCCAAGTTTTTGAAAAATTTCAGGTATCTTAACACCAAAATGGCCAAATACCAATGCTACAAATATTACTGCGGAAATGTCCAGTGAAATTCCTTTAATACTCACTTTACCAAGGGCAATACCCAGGGCAACAATCAAAAAAAATGCCACATAAGTGTTTGTAAGCAATTCCATCTGTATCAAACAATTTGTCTGCAAAGTAAGGAGAAATATTTGAGAAAGGAAAAAAGATAGCGATTTAATTTAATATCTAAATTCCGCAACTATTTTCTATTATATCATCAAAATGCTTGTGGATTTTGGGTAATAGCTGATTAATAATAGTATTGGTTTCATCAAACAACAATAAATTGATGAAATTTATGGCAAAATATTAAGCCTGAGTTTCTGAATAATAAAAGTTTATAGATCTATGTCGGATACTCATTTGATGAATATATTCCTGATTTCAGTAATAAAAAATCTTTTATTCGTCATATATTTGTAAAAACAATATTCCAATGCAAACAATAAAAAAATTAGCTTTTGTTAGTCTTATTGCACTTCTCCTTGGTTTTGTGAGTTGTAGCACATTCAGGCCTATTGAAGTAGGGAACCCAAAAGACATTCAGGTTCATTCAATTCAAACAGATAAAATTAAAGCCAGCCTTTTTCTTCCGGTCAAGAATCCGAATCTTTTTGGCGTTAGGGTAAAAGAGATCGATGCTACTGTATTTATTAACGATAAAAAAACGGGGAATGTAGTTAATTCAGAAACCCTAAAAATCCCGGCTAATTCAGATAAGACGCAAGAGCTAAAGTTTGAGATAGATTTCTCGGACATCATATCCGGGGGGATGTCTATATTTAAAATTTTAAGGGAAAGAGAAGTAGACCTGAGATTAGAAGGAACAATCACTGCAAAAACTTTGTTTTCAAAAAGAGAGATGGATTTCATTAAAGAAAGGACGATTCGTTTAAAAGATTAACAAAACCAAAACTATAATTATTAAATATAATCGATTTTATTTAATTTTGACCAACCATAAAAGGTTCGCAATGATCAGAAAAATCAGCTTAATATTTTTGCTTTTGACAGTTATAGTGTGCGGAAAGATAGACGCTCAAATAGATTCCATTGCAAGTGAAACAAAAGCCATCTTTCGTAAAATTGAACAGGACAGCAGAGGAAATATCAGGTTTTACCAGAATGACAGTATTCAAAACCTTGTGTTAAAGCACATCATAAAAAATAAAAAACAGGATGGTATACCCGGTTACCGCATAAGAATATTCTCCGATGTAGGAAGAAATGCCCGAAGCAACTCTGAAAAAGTTAAAATTGAATTCTACGAAAAATATTCCGGCATACCGGTTTATCGAAAATATGACTCTCCATATTTTAAAGTATATATCGGGGACTACAGAACCAAAATAGAGGCTCTCAAGTGCCTGAAAAAAATTAAAAGCGATTATCCGGGCGCTTTTGTTGTTCCTGATCAAATAAATTATCCAGAACTTGAATAATCAAAAGAAAATAGGTCAATGAGCGATCAGATTAAGCATGAGTGCGGAATAGCAATGATAAGGTTTCGAAAACCTCTTGAGTACTATCAGGCAAAATATGGCACATGGATGTATGGACTGCAGAAACTTTATCTGCTCATGGAAAAACAACACAACAGAGGCCAGGACGGTGCCGGAATAGTGAACCTTAAGTTTGACCTGAAACCCGGAGAGAAATATATCCATCGCTACAGAAGCAATAAAAGTAATCCGATCAAAAGAGTTTTTGATCACGTCAACGAAGAGCATCAAACCCTAAAAGAAAAAAATCCGGAATTACTGAATGATCCCGTTTGGTCTAAAGCTCATTTGCCTTTTGCAGGAGAATTATATTTGGGTCATTTGCGTTACGGAACGTTCGGTCAAAACAATATCGAATATGTGCATCCGGTTATGCGCGAAAATAACTGGAAATCCAGAAATTTAATTCTTGCCGGGAATTTTAATCTTACTAATGTTGACGAGCTTTTCCAGAAACTGATTAGCCTGGGGCAACATCCCAAAGGGTATTCAGATACAATAACAGTGCTGGAAAAAGTAGGACATTTCCTGGACGAAGAAAATCAACTTCTTTTCCGCCAATATAAAAATGAGGGTTACTCTAACCAGGAAATCTCAGCATTAATTGCAGGAAATCTTAGTATCAGGAAAGTGCTGCAGGACTCAAGTAAAGACTGGGATGGCGGTTATGCAATCGGAGGAATTATAGGTCACGGAGATTCTTTTGTAATGAGAGACCCCTGGGGAATACGACCCGCTCATTATTATATTGATGATGAGATTGTTGTGGTTGCTTCAGAAAGGCCTGTTATACAAACTGTAATGAATGTTCCTGCCGGGGATATCTCTGAAATATCTCCCGGAAATGCCCTGATTATGAAAAAAAACGGGGAGATTGGGGAAGAACAAATTCGGGTGCCGGAAGAGCGGAAATCCTGTTCATTTGAAAGAATTTATTTTTCAAGAGGAAGTGATAAAGACATATACCGGGAAAGGAAAAAACTGGGCGAACTCATCATACCTGATGTTTTAAAAAGCATTAATTATGATATTGAAAACACTGTATTTTCTTTTATACCCAATACGGCTGAATCTGCATTCTACGGAATGATTCGGGGGCTGGAAAACTACCAGATAAGTCAACAGAAAAAGGAAATTATTGAAAAAAGGAATGAGTTTTCAGAGGATGAGCTCAATGAAATTCTTTCTAAAAAAATCAGGGTTGAGAAAATAGCCATCAAAGATGTGAAGCTCAGAACATTCATCTCCCAGGAAAATGGCAGGAAAGATCTGGTAGGGCACGTATATGATATTACCTACGGCACAATAAGAAAAAAGGTCGATAATCTTGTGGTAATTGATGACAGTATTGTTCGCGGAACTACATTAAAAGAAAGCATTCTTCAAATTCTCGACCGTTTAGAGCCGAAAAAAATTGTGATCGTTTCTTCCTCACCTCAAATCAGATATCCGGATTGTTACGGTATTGACATGGCTAAATTAGGAAACTTCATTGCTTTTCAGGCTGCAATAGCGTTGTTGAAAGAACAGGGAAAAGGAAACGTAATTAACGAGGTTTACAAAAAATCCAAGGAACAAGAAAACCTTCCTAAAGAGCACATCGTTAATTATGTTAAAGAAATTTATAAACCCTTCTCTACTGAGAAAATTTCCGAGAAAATAAGCCAGTTGCTTAAAGCAGAGAATATAAGCGCAGAAGTTGAGATTGTCTATCAGAAAATTGAAAATCTACACGAAGCTTGTCCTAATGACACAGGGGATTGGTATTTTACCGGAAATTACCCAACTCCCGGCGGGAACAAAGTCGTTAATACAGCATTCATTAACTATATAGAAGGAAAAGATAAGCGAGCCTACTGATTTTGTTTCTGTTTTCGGTAACTTTCCATGTGGCGCTCTGTTTTTCTCGGATAAATATCGTTTATTGTTATCATTATCCCTGTTTCCTCAACATTACCAAAAGACTTGTTTAAGGAGGTTCCAAATACCCTCATGGTACGACTTAAATTCATATACGCATTAATTAAAGGAGGTACATTTTCTCCCAATCTTCGCACTTCCTTAACGAGCAATTTGTAATTTTCTTCGAAAGTTTCTTCTGTGAAGAAGTTTTCCATTTCTTTTTCAGAAGTGTGATAGGGCTCCGGATTTCTGGCGTAGACAAGAGAATGGTCGCTATAAAATTCCTTGTTCAGAAAGTAAAGGATAAGATCCCTTGCCTTTCTGTTGAAATGAGGAAACATGGTAACTTTGCCAAAAAGATAGTTGCATCTGGGGTTATCAACGATTAAAGCTCCTAATCCATCCCATAGATTATCAAGGGCATATAAGGTTTTTCTTCCGGTTTTGGATGACTGATAAGTAGGTTGAATAAAAGAACGGCCAAGTTCAATCATAGAAGGGAGGTAATCTTTCACGAAAACATCCGAAAAACCAAAAAGCTTATAGGTAGCCAATTCCTCAGGCCGTATTTTTTTTGAACAAATTTTATACCTGTAACCTCCAAGGATCTCATTCTCTGCAGGCGCCCAGCTAATTAGTTGTTTGTATGGACTATCTGCATAATCAAAAGCATCAATGTCCATGTCTTTGCCGGTACCTCCACCAGCCTTACGGAAAGTTAATTCCCTCAGCCTTCCGATTTCACGCATAACATTAGGGGAGTCGTGGTAGGTAACAATATATAACTCGTTATTCCCATTATTTGTTTTGCGAAGAAACTTTTCAGAGGTGAGCTCCTCCTTTAACACTTCTTTATCTATTGGATTTATCAAATCTTCCATAACTTTCACTAAAAATTGACTCCAAATTTATAAATATTTTTTAGAATGCAGGATTATGGTTGAAATACCTTGTCTTTATTGTGCTTTAATTCATAAACATGCCATTTGATCTTTTCAGCCCATTGTTTTGGTGTGTATCTTCTGTCAAAAGTCTCATAAGAAATTGGTTTTCCAAATGTTATTACAATATCTTTGTTTTTTTGTTTGAACATTTCGTCAGGGAGATAAAACATTTCAATGTTGGCCTTAATCCCTAAAAATTTACGGAGATTTGCCAGGTTGTAGAAAAAATTCGAATTCCTTCCGCTGATGTGAACAGGGATGACATCCCGTTTATATTTTTTTGCTTTATTAATAAAACTTTTATGCCACTCCAGGTCTACGATTTTTCCTTTTACTTTACGGGAACACAATCCGGCGGGGAAATTTAACACCTGGACGTCAGACTGATAAGTTTCGTCAATTCTGCGGACATATTCTGAAGATTGCCTTCCGTGTTTATTAACCGGAACAAAAAGCGGCTCAAAGTTCGGCAGATTTAAAAGAATGTCGTTTACAATGAAACGCACATTCGGGAAAATATCGCCCACCTCTTTTCCAAAAACAAGTCCGTCCGGTCCACCTAATGGATGATTAGAAACAAAAATAAAATGACCTTCCCCTGGAATATCTTCCTTACCGTATGCTTTGACATTTAAATCCAGTTCTTTTAGCCCCGCACGCACAAAATCCAAACCTTTCAAATGCGAAATTTTGGGTAATATCTCATTTAATTCCTTCTGATGAATCACCCGCTTTAGGTATCCATATACAAATCCCGGAATCATTTTAGAAACACCGGGGTTTTTTTCCCGGAAAACCTCCTTAATGTCAATTTTCTTCAATTCATTGTTTGTACTGCTGTCATCACTCATAATAAATAGTATCTACTATTATTTTTAGGTTCTAAAAATAATAAAAATCCATCAGACAGACAATACAGGCCTAAGCTAACCACAGAGGCAAGGATTAGAAGTGAAGGAGATGTGGTAAAACAGGTAAAAAGTTTTCAACAATGTGGTAAAAAATGGTTCAAAGTGGTTGAAAGTGGTTAAAAATTAATTATATTTACGTATTATTTTAAGGTGTATTGTATGACCACATTTATAGGCGATTATACATGTAAAGCCGATGCAAAGGGAAGAATCACCTTTCCTTCGGCATTTAAGAAGCAGATCAGCTCTGCTTCCGGGGATCGCTTTGTGGTTAAAAAAGATATATTCGAAAAATGTCTTGTGCTCTATACTATGGAAGAATGGGAGCGGCAAAATGAAATTATCAGGAAGAAGCTAAACCCATATAACAAGGAACACAACAAGTTTCTCAGAAATTTCTACAAAGGTACAGCAGAGGTTACCCTCGACGGGAATAACCGACTGCTAATTCCCAAACGGTTGCTCGATGTTGTGGAAATTTCAAAAGAGGTGATTTTGGCCGGTCAAGGTGATAAAATTGAAATCTGGGCAAAAGAACTTTATGATAAGGTGGACGAACCAGAGGACGAATTTGCTAAACTGGCTGAAAATATCATGAGCAATTCTGGAAATGAAGAAAACAATGAGTAAAAATGTATCATCAACCTGTATTACTAAAAGAAAGTTTAGATGGACTGAACATAAACCCTGATGGAATTTATGTTGATGCTACATTTGGTGGTGGCGGGCATTCCCGGAAAATATTAGAGCAACTTAATAATGGAACTTTAATAGCATTTGATCAAGATAAGGAGGCTGAAAAAAACGCTTTTTCAGACACCCGGTTCATCTTTATCAGGCATAATTTCAGATATATGAAAAATTTTCTGAAATATATGGGTTATAAGCAAGTTGATGGGATTTTTGCCGATCTGGGAGTTTCTTCTTATCATTTCAACAGCCCGGAAAGAGGCTTTTCTTTTAGATTTGAAGGCGAACTGGATATGCGCATGAATCAAAACAGTAAATTAACGGCTAAACATGTGGTTAATCAATATCCGGAAAAAGAGCTGTTCAGGATATTCAGAGATTACGGAGAGCTCCACAAACCAGGGAAAATAGTTAGAGCTATTGTGGAAACACGGGAAGAACAAAATATCAATACTACTAAACAACTGGTCGATACAATAACACCTTTTTTCCCGGAAAGATTCAGAAATAAAATGTTAGCTAAAGTTTTCCAGGCTTTTCGAATTGAAGTTAATCGTGAAATAACCACGCTAAAAATTTTTCTTAATCAATGTAAGGAGCTTTTAAAACCTTCAGGCAGACTTGTGGTTATTTCATATCATTCAATTGAAGACCGGCTTGTTAAAAATTTCATGAAAAGTGGAAATACATCGGGTGAGTTGCATAAAGATTTCTATGGCAATGTTGCCTCACCTTTCAAATTAATTAATAAAAAAATAATAATTCCTTCTGAAGAGGAAGTGCAGGAAAACAACCGCGCCAGAAGCGCTCGACTTAGAATTGCTGAGAAAGAAAAGGAGGAGGAAAAGGGATGAAAAAACAAAACAAAAACATAGAATTTATTGATGAAACACAAGAGCGGAAAGAATTAAGGCGGCTTGGAACAATAAAAGGACTTTTGGCCGGATCCCTTTTGACAAGGGAAAATGTTATAAAACAACTTCCGTTTATCCTATTTCTGGCAGCTCTGGCGTTTTTTTACATTGGAAACAGGTATCATGCTGAAAATCTGGTAAGAGAAAATTCAGAGCTGCAAAGTGAAGTTAAAGAACTTAGGGCTAAAGCCATTTCAACATCGGCAGAACTCATGCACCTGAGTAAACAATCGGAAGTTGTTAAACTGGTTAAAGAAAAGGATTTGGGTTTGGTAGAATCACGAACTCCGCCAAAAAAGATAACAGTAGAAACAAAAGATAAGTAGTCTATGCCTCTGAAAAAGGACATATTATGGAGAGTTGGTGTAGTATATGTGTTTATACTCCTCTTTGCTTTTATTATTGTCTCAAAGATTTTCTATCTGCAGGTGTTTGAAGGTAAAAAGCTGGAGAAGAAATCCAGAGAGCTCAATATCAAAAACGTTATGGTGGAATCCAACAGGGGAGATATCTATTCTACAAATGATCGATTACTGGCCAGTTCGATACCTTACTATGAAATTCGTCTTGACACAAGAAGCACAGGCTGCAGTCTTAGTAATGAAGCATATTATAAAAAACTTGATACGCTTGCATTAAAGCTCTCACAGTTATTTAATGATAAATCATCTGACAGATATAGAGAAGAACTCTACCGCGCGCGCAAAAACGGGGAAAGATTTTATCTAATTAAAAAACGTGTCAATTATAATCAGCTTAAGAAACTTAAAACATTCCCTCTCTTCCAAAGAGGCAGATATAAAGGTGGTTTTATTGTTATTCAGAAAAACATCAGAATTCAGCCTCATGACAACCTTGCTTCACGCACAATTGGTTATACAACACCCTGGAAAGGCGATAATGTAGTGGGTATTGAAGGAGCCTATGATGACTATCTCCGCGGAACCAAAGGAGTCAAAAGAATGCGTAGAGTTCAGGGTGGCGTATGGATTCCTGTAAGTAATGAAAATGAAATTGATCCTAAAACCGGAAAGGATGTAGTCAGCACGATTGACGTAAATATTCAGGATGTAGCGGAAAGCGCCCTGAAACAACAACTAAAAAAACACAACGCGGATCATGGCACAGCAGTACTGATGGAGGTTGAAACAGGAGAAATAAAAGCTATTGCCAATTTGGGGAAAACGAAAAAAAATGAATACAAGGAAATATACAACTATGCAGTAGGAGAGAGCAGGGAACCCGGCTCCACTTTCAAACTTGCTTCTGTAATGGCCTTGCTTGAAGACAATTATGTGGATCTGGATGATACAGTAGACACTAAAGATGGTGAAATCTATTATTATGACAAGAAGTTAGAAGATACAAAACCAGGCGGATATGGAAAACTAAGCATTCGCGAGGCTTTTGAATATTCTTCAAACGTTGGAATATCAAAAACGATCAACAAATACTACAAGAACCGCGAAACGCAATTTGTCGACAGGCTTTACAGTATGAATTTGAATGATCCCCTGGATCTCCAAATCAAAGGGGAAGGTGAGCCACATATCAAATATCCTGGTGATAAATATTGGTCAGGAATTTCATTACCTATGATGTCTATTGGTTATGAAGTTAGTCTTACTCCCCTCCAGGTACTCACATTCTACAATGCTGTTGCAAATGATGGCAAAATGGTAAAACCCGGATTCGTAAAAGAAATCAGGGAGCATGGGGAGACAGTTAAAAAATTTAAAAAAGAAGTCATTAATCCTTCTATTAGCTCAAAACCAACAATAAGGAAAGCACAGGAGCTATTAAAAGGAGTAGTGCAAAACGGAACTGCAAAAAATCTGAAAGACGCGAATTTCAATATAGCGGGAAAAACAGGTACGGCGCAAATTGCAAATAAAAAATTTGGTTATTCAAAAATGTCTAAAATCAGCCACCAGGCATCTTTTGTCGGATATTTTCCGGCTGATGAACCGAAATACTCTTGTATTGTGGTTGTCAATTCTCCTTCAAGTGATGTCTACTACGGAAATCTTGTAGCAGGGCCGGTTTTCAAAGAAATTGCAGATAAGGTTTATGCTACTAGTTTCGATATTCATGAAGGATTAAAGCTGGCAGAAAATCAGGATGAAATAAAAATACCTTATACAAAACACAGCAATAGAAATGAACTAAAAACAGTTTTAAATGAGCTTAACATAAAATTAAACGAAGAAAGTGTAGACTCAAAATGGGTGGTAACAAGAAAAAAAGACAGTTTAATCGATCTTTCAAACCGATACATAGATGAAGGTGTTATGCCTAGTGTTATTGGCATGGGAGTGAAAGATGCGGTGTATATTTTAGAAGCTATGGGATTGAATGTAAAAATTAAAGGCCGGGGCAGCATTCAAAAACAATCAATTCCTGCGGGAAAACCTGTAGACAAAGGAGAACTGGTAGTTTTAGAGATGACTTTTCAATCATGAGAAAATTAGAAGACATATTAAAATCTATACCCGGATGTAAAATTCAAGGGGAGACAGAGCTGAATATAAAATCCATACATTCAGACTCCAGAGAAGTGCAACCTGAATCCTTGTTTATTGCGGTTAAGGGATTGACGGTTGATGGTCATCAGTTCATCAAAAAGGCTGAAGAAGCCGGAGCAATCGCGGTTGTTTGTGAACAGTTGCCAAAAGAAAAATCGAATCACATTACGTATATTCAGGTTGACGATTCCACAGAAGCTTTAGGAAAAATAGCATCCAGCTTCTATGGCAATCCATCTGAAAAGGTCAATTTAATTGGAATAACCGGCACCAACGGAAAAACAACCACAGCTACCCTGCTTTATCAGTTATTCATGAAAAAATATGGTAAGTCGGGGCTGATTTCAACCATAGCAAATTATATCAACGATAACAAAATACCTACGCGCTATACAACTCCTGATGCAATTAAGATAAACGAATTGCTTCAGCAAATGGCCGATGCAGGCTGTGAATACATATTTATGGAGGTGAGTTCCCATGCGTTGAAACAGAAACGGACTGCAGGGCTTCAGTTTAAAGGAGCCATTTTCACAAACATTACGCATGAACATCTGGATTATCACAAAACTTTCCGCGATTACATTGATTCAAAAAAGATGCTTTTTGATAATTACCTGGATAACTCATCTTTTGCACTAGTCAATGCGGACGATCGCAACGGGAAAGTGATGATCCAGAATACACAGGCTCAAACATCCACTTTTGCATTGAAAACAAGAGCCGATTTCAAAGGCAAAATCATTGAGAAACATGTGGAAGGAACATTAATAAATATTAACGGGAATGAATTGTGGACAAGATTCATTGGTACATTCAATGCATATAACCTGTTAGGGGTTTATGCCGCTGCAAGTTTGCTGGGCTATGATGAAGAAGAGCTACTTAAAGATATAAGTCAGCTTCATCCGGTAGACGGACGATTTGAAACAATCATTTCTGAGGATAAACGAACTGCGATTGTAGATTACGCGCACAGTCCGGATGCCTTGGAGAATATTCTGATAGCAATTAATGAGTTGCAGCGATCTTCGCAAAATTTAATAACCGTAATAGGCGCGGGAGGCGACCGTGATACAAAGAAACGTCCTGAAATGGCAAGGATTGCAATAAAGCATAGTCAAAAAGTTGTGCTGACATCTGACAATCCCAGAACAGAAAAACCGGAAGCCATCTTAACGGAAATGAAAAAAGGAGTGAAAAAAGAAGATGAGGAAAAAGTCCTGACAATCACAGATCGGAAAGAAGGTATTCGAACTGCATGTATGCTGGCAAAAAGCGGAGATATTATCCTGGTGGCAGGAAAAGGGCATGAAACCTACCAGGAAATTAATGGTGTACGCCACCATTTCGATGACAGAGAGGTAATAAAGAATGTTTTCAATCATAATAATTAAACTGGAATATTATGTTTTATCATCTTTTTGATTATTTAACCCAATTTGATTTTCCCGGAGCAGGGTTATTCCAATATATTTCCTTCCGCTCGGCAATGACCGTTATTGCGTCACTGATTATCTCTCTGTTGTTCGGAAAAAAGATCATCAATTTGCTGGCTAAAAGACAAATTGGAGAAGATGTAAGAGAACTGGGTTTGAAAGGAGAACAAAAAAAGGCAGGAACTCCGACCATGGGTGGATTAATTATATTGGCTTCCATATTAATACCCACCATCTTGTTTGCTAACCTGACGAATACCTATATTATTTTAATGCTCATCACAACATTATGGCTGGGAAGTGTAGGCTTTCTGGATGATTACATAAAAACCTTCAAAAACGATAAAGAAGGACTGGCCGGAAAATTTAAGATTGCCGGGCAAGTTGGGCTGGGATTAATCGTGGGTGTGACACTTTTTATCAGTGAGGACGTGACGATACGTAAAAAAGTACCTAAATCGGAAATAGAAGGTAAGACCGTAGTGGATGTAATGGACCCGAGTATAAACCGTATAACAAATAATGGCGAAGCTCAATATACAAAGGATGTTAAGTCAACTTCCACCACTATACCATTTTTCAAAAACAATGAATTTGACTATGCTTATTTAGTGGGGTTCCTTGGAAAACATAAAGAGAAAGGCGCATGGGTGGCTTTTGTAATAGTTACTATTCTCATCGTAACAGCAGTAAGCAATAGTGCAAATTTAACCGATGGACTGGATGGCCTTGCCACAGGTGTGTCAGCTATTATAGGTGCTACCTTGGGGATTTTGGCCTATTTGTCAGGGAACATGATATATGCCGATTACCTAAACATCATGTATATTCCTTTTACCGGAGAACTGGTGGTTTACATGAGTGCTTTTATCGGGGCTACAATTGGCTTTATGTGGTACAATTCATATCCGGCTCAGGTTTTCATGGGCGACACAGGAAGCCTGGCAATAGGCGGGATCATAGCAGTTTTTGCCATTATTATCAGGAAAGAACTTATGATTCCTATTTTATGCGGAGTGTTCTTTGTAGAAAGCCTATCGGTTGTGCTTCAGGTCGGATATTTTAAATATACAAAGAAAAAATACGGAGAAGGAAAGCGGATATTCAGTATGACACCAATTCATCACCATTATCAGATGAAAGGGTATCCGGAGCCTAAAATTGTAATGCGGTTTATGATTGTTACAATATTACTTGCTGTAATTTCAATCGTCACATTAAAAATCAGATAAGACCAGATGAAGAAAAGGATTGTCATATTGGGAGCAGGAGAAAGCGGGACAGGTTCGGCTGTATTAGCAATGAAAAAGGATTTTGATGTGTTTGTTTCTGATCAGGGAAACATTAAGGAGTCATACAAAGAAATCCTGAAGCAATACAGCATTGAATTTGAAGAAGGGAAACATACAGAATCCAAAATTCTGGATGCAGGCGAAATAGTAAAAAGCCCAGGCATTCCGGACAATGCAGATATGGTCAGAAAAGCATCCGAAGCTAATATTCCGGTTATTTCGGAAATTGAATTCGCTTCGCGCTACACAGATGCCTTTACAATATGCATAACAGGAAGTAATGGCAAGACTACAACAACAAAATTAACTTATCATATTTTAAATAATGCAGGGTTGAATGTGGGATTAGCCGGAAATGTAGGGAATAGTTTTGCTTACCAGGTGGCAAATGAAAATTACGATTATTTCGTAATCGAACTAAGTTCTTTTCAACTCGACGGAATTTTTGATTTTAAACCTGATATCGCAATTCTTTTGAACATCACACCAGATCATTTGGACCGATACGAAAACAATATTCAGCATTATATCGACTCAAAATTCCGTATTGCAAAAAACCTGACAGAGGAAGATTTATTTGTCTACAATGCTGATGATGTGATAATAAGAGACGAAATCAACAAACGAAAAATTCAGGCTGAAAAAGTCCCTTTTTCCTATGATACTCCTGTTAATGAAGGAGCTTATGTGAAAAATGAAAATTTAGAAATAACCTATAAAAAAAATAAATTCAATATGTCTATTCATGATCTAGCGCTAAAAGGCAAGCATAACACCTACAACTCGATGGCTGCAGGAATTGCTTCCAAGGCTCTGAATATAAGAAAAGATCTTATCAGAAAGAGCCTCACAAACTTCCAGGGTGTGGAACACCGATTGGAACACGTGTTAAAAGTCCATGGAATCAGCTTTATTAATGATTCAAAAGCTACAAATGTTAATTCCACATGGTATGCGCTTGAAAGTATGCCGGAAAATGTGATTTGGATAGCCGGAGGCATGGATAAAGGCAATGATTATTCAGAATTAAAAAGTTTAGTAAGGCAGAAAGTTAAGGCCATTATTTGTCTTGGTGTTGATAATATAAAAATTCACGATGCTTTTGAAGACGTTGTCGAAACCGTTGTCGATACCAAAACCGCTCAGGAAGCAGTAAGAACGGCATACTATCTTGGAAAAAAAGGCGATACGGTATTGCTTTCTCCTGCTTGTGCAAGTTTCGACTTATTTGAAAATTACGCTGAGCGGGGTGATCAGTTTAAAAAAGCTGTTCGGGAATTATAAAAATAATACTTAGTTATGAGGGAAATAATTACAAAATACTTAAAGGGTGATGGAGTTATCTGGGGTGTGGTTATCATACTCTCACTGGTTTCCTTGCTGGCTGTTTACAGCTCAACGGGAACCCTGGCATACCAGTCTCAGGAAGGGAACACCTCGTATTACATTCTGAAACATTTCTCTCTGCTTGTATTAAGCCTTATAATTATTTTTGTTGTGCACAACATCCCTTATAAATATTATTCAAGGCTTTCGCAGATTTTCCTTTTGATTGCTTTAGTTCTTCTTTTTTTAACTTTAGTAATGGGAACAAGTGTAAACCAGGCAAAACGGTGGCTCACTCTTCCCGGGCTTGGATTAACCGTGCAAACATCGGATTTTGCAAAGTTGGCTCTGGTGATGTATGTGGCTCGTATACTTTCACTGAAACAATATAAGATTGATAAGTCCAGTAATGTGATTACTTATCTTTTCGTTCCCGTTTTAATTATTTGCGGTTTAATTTTGCCTGCAAACCTCTCTACTGCTCTGATACTTTTTGCCACAACGATGATTCTAATGTTTGTTGGCCGGGTAAGGTTAAAATACCTTATGTCCTTAGTTTTGGCCGGAATACTTATGGGTACGGTATTGGTCAGCATATTCATCATTTCAGGAGAAAGAGGCCGGGTAGAAACCTGGTCAAACCGTATTGAAAGCTATGTCGGAGGTGAAAATGAAGACAATTACCAGATCGAACAAGCTAAAATTGCAATAGCAACAGGTGGCTTTTTAGGTAAAGGTCCTGGAAATAGCACCCAACGAGACTTCTTGCCATCAGCATATTCGGATTTTATTTATGCAATCATTATCGAAGAATATGGGTTTTTTGGTGGCCTGACGATTTTGTTTCTATATATGTTCCTGCTCTACCGGGCAGGAGTTATTGTCAAAAAAAGCAGACGGACTTTCGGAGCCTTTTTGGCTTTCGGTTTGTCGCTGCTTCTTGTATTTCAGGCTATGATCAACATGGGAGTGACAGTGCATCTGTTTCCGGTTACCGGTCAAACCTTGCCTTTTGTAAGTATGGGAGGGTCTTCGCTGATATTTACAAGCATTGCTATTGGTATTATTCTGAGTGTAAGTAGATCTGTTGAAAAAAACGATGAAGCAAAGAATAGAAATGAGTAAAGAAAAAAAACATATAATCATTAGTGGTGGAGGGACAGGAGGACATGTGTTTCCTGCCATTTCCATTGCTAATGCTCTAAAGGAAATTGACTCCGACATTGAAATTTTATTTGTCGGAGCCATTGGGCGGATGGAAATGCAAAAGGTTCCTGACGCAGGTTACGAAATAAAAGGATTGCCAATTATGGGAATTCAAAGAAAAATGACGCTTAGAAACTTGCTGGTTCCTTTCAAACTGATGAAAAGTTTAAGGCGTGCAAAAGGTATCATCAAAGATTTCAGGCCTGATGCCGTGGTTGGAGTGGGCGGTTATGCAAGTGGTCCTGTTTTGCGAATAGCCAGCAAAAAAGGAATTCCTACGCTTATTCAGGAACAGAATTCTTATGCAGGAGTAACAAACAGGCTTCTTGCTAAAAAGGCAAAAAAAATATGTGTGGCTTATGAAGGAATGGAAAAATACTTCCCAAAAGAGAAAATAATTGTTACGGGAAATCCTGTTCGTAAAAATATTATACCTACAGAAGACAAACGCGATGAAGCATTAAAACATTTTGGGCTTTCACCGGAACGAAAAACCATACTGAGTATAGGCGGTAGCCTTGGAGCTGCATCAATCAATAACAGTATTATTGAACACCTTAAGCAATTTGAATCCAATGACGTTCAATTGATCTGGCAATGTGGAAAATATTATTATCAAAAGGCTAATGAAGAACTAGAAAAGTATATCCTGCCGAATGTTCGATTAATGGATTTTATAAACCGGATGGATTTGGCCTACGCTGCCGCAGATGTAATAATTTCAAGGGCAGGGGCCGTATCGATTTCCGAACTGGCTCTTGTAAAAAAACCGGCAATACTTGTTCCTTCGCCAAACGTGGCAGAAGATCATCAGACAAAAAATGCCAAATCGCTTGCAGACAAAAATGCTGCTTTTATAATAAAAGACAACGAAGCAAAAGAAAAACTAATAGCGGAAGCACTAAATCTCATCAGAGATGAAAGCAAACTGGCAGAACTAAAACAGAATATTGAAAAGTTTGCGAAACCGAATTCCGCAAAAAAAATTGCAAAAGAAATAATTGAACTAACAAAATAAGTTATTGTGAAGCTAAGTCAAATAAATAGAGTATATTTCATAGGAATCGGCGGCATTGGAATGAGCGCCCTGGCCAGATATTTCAATGCACTAAAAAAACCAGTTGGTGGATACGATAAGGTTTCAAAACCGCTTACCAAACAGCTGGAAAAGGAAGGTATGATTATACATTATAAAGACGAACCAACATTAATACCTTCTCCGTTTACCGAAAACAAAAAAAATACGCTTGTAATCTATACGCCGGCTATACCAAGCAACCATAAGGAGCTGAACTATTTCAAAGAAAAAGGTTACACGATTAAAAAACGTTCTGAAGTGCTTGGTATGTTATCCAAAGAATTAAAATGTATAGGAATCGCTGGTACTCACGGAAAAACAAGCATTTCTACTTTAGCTGCTCATCTGTTCAACAACAGCAGTTTGGGTTGCAATGCATTTCTGGGTGGTATCTCCAAAAATTACAACAACAACTTAATTATCAACCCAAAAAGCAAACACCTTATAGCTGAGGCAGATGAATTCGACCGGTCTTTTCTCCAGCTTAATCCGGAATTAGCTTTGATAACTTCCATTGACCAGGATCATCTGGACATTTACAACGATCAGAAATCACTCAATGAAGCTTTTTCAGAATTTGCAGGGAGAATCATTAAAAACGGAACCCTCATCAAACATAAAGACGTTTCACTTATAATGCCGGAAGGCAGTAAAATTAGCCAATACACCTATTCATTAAACGGACCTTCTGATTTCTATGCAGAAAATATATTGGTGAAAGAAGGAAAATATTGGTTTGATTTTGTTACACCGGAAGAAAAATACACAAAAATTCCTTTTGCGCTACCCGGGTCATTGAATATTGAAAATGCCATAGCTGCTTTGAGTATTGCTTATGTTTATGGCATTGACAAAACAACAATGATCAACAGCCTGAAGAATTTTAGCGGAATAGAGCGCAGATTTGACTTTCAGATTAAGAATGACAATCTAATCTATATAGATGATTATGCGCATCACCCAAGTGAAATAAGCTATACAATTAACTCAATAAGGGAGGTGTATCCGAATAAAAAGATTCTCGGGGTGTTTCAGCCACACTTATACACCAGGACTCAGCACCTGGCAGAAGAATTTGCAAAAAGCCTTGAGCTTTTAGATGAAACCATAATTCTTGATATATACCCTGCAAGAGAAGAACCTATTGAGGGAGTAAGCTCAGAAATGATAAAAAATAAAATAGTAAACACACCGGCAAGTCTATGTTCTAAAGCGGAACTCATTGATTTGATTAATACAAAAGACTTTGACGTTTTAGTAACAATGGGAGCCGGAGATATTGACCAGTTAGTTGAACCAATAAAAAAGAATTTTACTGAAAATACTGAAGAATGAAAAAAATAACGAACATATCGATATGGGTGGCTATTCTTTTGTATCTCACAATTGCTTTGTCTTTTGTAACAGAGAAACACAATAATACAATTTGCAGCCATATTAATGTTCATATTCAGGATAGCCTGCAGGATAAATTTATAACGGAGGAGGATATCACTGATTTTATTCATGATTTGGACGAAAGGGTTTTAGGTCAACCAATAAAAAAGATTAATATAAGACGGCTTGAGCAGATGATATCGGATAAATCGGTGGTCAGGTCAACGGAAATTTACTTTACCGGAGATGGAGACTTAAATATAGAAATCGACCAGCGTAATCCGATTCTCCGTGTAGTTAATAGAAAGGGACAGAGTTATTATGTTGACAATGAAGGTGTAATTATTCCGGTAAGGGGAAATAAATTTTCACACACATTAATTGCAAGTGGTGAAATTATTGAATTCTTTGAGCTGGCAAAAACTAACTTACTAAAATGTCCGGAAAACAAGGAAAAAAATAAAAACTATTCTATTTGTGACATTTACGAAATGGCAAAATTCATTAATCAGGATCCGTTTTGGAAATCACAAATTGAACAAATATATCTGAACAAAAAGGGAGAATATGAACTCGTTCCCAGAGTGGGTGCTCATCTTATAAAATTTGGGGGCTTTGAGGATTACCGGAAAAAGTTCAGAAACCTGAGAGTCTTCTATAAAAAAGGCTTAAATAATGTAGGATGGAATCAGTACTTAGTAATAAATTTAAAATACGACAATCAAATAATCTGTGAAAAAAGATAATCAAAATGAGTCATAACGAAAATCTTATTGCAGCAATCGACATCGGGACAACAAAAGTTGTCGCCATAATCGGGAAGAGGAAGGAAAACGGACGGATTGAAATACTTGGTATCAGCAAAACACCATCCACGGGAATAAAACGTGGTGTGGTTCAAAATATTGATGAAACAGTCAATGCTATTACCAGGACTATGGAAGAAGTCCAGACCTATTCCGGAGCAATATTCTCTGACGTTTTCGTCGGAATTGCCGGTCAGCATATCAAAACTATCCGCAATCGCGGATATATCAACCGTAATTCTTATGAAGATGAAATCACAAGGAAAGACATCGACGATCTGATCAAAGAAATGTACAATATTTCTATTGATGTTGGAGAAGAGATCATCCATGTGCTACCGCAGAACTTTATTGTGGATAATGAAACAGGGATTAAAAATCCTGTGGGGATGTTAGGCCGGCGCGTGGAAGCCAATTTTCATATTGTTATCGGTCAGATCACATCTGCCAGAAACATTGGAAAATGCATCAGCAAGGCAGGATTGAAGCTAAATGAGCTTATCCTTGAGCCTTTGGCTTCATCAGCAGCTGTTCTAACAGCCGATGAAAAAGAAGCCGGAGTAGCATTGGTTGACATTGGCGGAGGAACAACGGATGTAGCCGTTTATTACGATGACATCATCCGGCATACAGCAGTTATTCCATTTGGCGGCGATGTCGTAACCAAAGACATAAAAGAGGGCTGCTCCATTCTTCAGAGACAAGCGGAATTACTTAAAATCCAATATGGATCGGCACTTGGTGATATAGCAAGAGACGATGAGGTGGTTTCCATTCCGGGAATCAGTGGTCGTGAGCCAAAAGAGATATCACTAAAGAGTTTGGCATACATTATCCAATCCAGAATGGAGGAAATTCTTAATGCAGTGCTTTATGAAATTGAAAACTCCGGATACTATGAACGACTCAGCGCAGGAATAGTAATTACGGGTGGTGGAGCATTGCTCAAAGACCTGCCTCAGCTCGTCAAATTTATCACGGGAATGGATGTAAGACTTGGATATCCTAGTGAACTACTGGCTTCAGAAAGTGTCGACGATGTAAATAATCCGATGTTCTCAACAAGCGTGGGACTTATCCTTAAAGGATGGGAATTCCTGGAGCAGAACAAAGGAGCATATCAGAATAATGAAGAAAATAGTGAGGATAGCACCGAAGAAACAGAAGATGAAGAAGAGCAACCTGAAATACAAAACAGAGGTTTTATTGGCAGATTAAAACAAGCATTTAATGACATCTTCGAAGAAAATGATGCGGAGATGTAACAATTAATAAAACACTGACTCATTTTGATTTATCGATAATAGTAAACAAAAAAACGAAATATTATGGCTGAAGAATTAATCAAATTTGACTTACCGGAAGACCGATCTTCAATAATTAAAGTTATCGGTATTGGCGGAGGAGGAGGAAACGCCGTAAATCACATGCTCGATCAGGGTATCAAAGATGTAAACTTTGTAGTCTGCAATACAGATGCTCAGGCTTTGTCAAACAGTCCGGTGTCTGTTAAAATACAACTGGGAGAGTCTTTAACCGAAGGACGTGGTGCCGGAAATAAACCGGAAATCGGAAAACAGGCTGCCATTGAAAACATGGATGATGTCATGGACATCCTGGGCAGTAACACGAAAATGATATTTTTGACTGCCGGAATGGGCGGCGGTACAGGAACCGGAGCGATCCCGGTGATTGCTAAAGCAGCGCAGGAGCAAGGTATACTAACTGTTGCCATTGTTACGCTTCCTTTCAGATATGAAGGCCCAAAACGAATAAACCAAGCCATTGAGGGCATCCATGAACTCGGCAAGCATGTCGATTCACTGTTGGTCATCAACAATGAGAAACTGCGCGAAGTCTGTGGTAATATGAAATTATCCGAAGCATTTTCTCATGCAGACAATGTTTTGGCAACTGCAGCAAAAGGCATCGCAGAAATCATAACAGTTTCCGGTTATATCAACGTGGATTTTGCCGATGTGGAAACCGTTCTCACAAACAGTGGTGTGGCAATTATGGGTACGGGAACTGCAGAAGGAGAAAATCGGGCAATACAAGCAATCGAACAAGCACTTACTTCTCCTCTCCTGAATGATAATGACCTTAGAGGCACAGAAAATATTCTGCTGAATATTACTTCAGGATCGGAAGAAATCACTATGGATGAAATAAGTGAAATCATGGATTATATCTACAATGAGGTGGAAACATCTCCAAATATAATCTGGGGTACAGGACACGAAGACGGCCTGGAAAACGCAATCAGTGTGACTATTGTTGCTACCGGCTTTGAAAACAGTAGTATCCCTGAATTGTATGCGAAAAAATCTCATAAAAAGAAAATTACACTGGACGATAATTCACAAAACCGGCAGGAAAAAACTGCTCAGGATACAAAGCGTTCATATCAGCGAAAGGAGCAATATGAAACACAACAACGAACGATGAATTTTGATATTAAGCAAGACAGGAATGAAGATGAGTTTGTTGTAAAAAGCAAGAATTCAGAGGATATTAGCGATGATGATCATAACACCATGGATCAGGAAGATGTAATGGAACGAATCAAAGAAAACAGGGAACACAAGCAGGAGAATCCGGGTGAGGATATGCATAACGATAAGGATATCGAATCAATGGAAAATGTTCCGGCTTACAAAAGAAAAAAAATTAAAATTGATCATCCAAAGCATTCAAAAGAATCAAAAATTTCGAAATATACTTTATCTGACGACGATGAGGAAAAAACGAAATTGAAAAAAAACAATTCCTATTTGCATGATAATGTGGACTAAAATATTATTAATACGATAATCGTTACAACTGAATACATTCACGGACAAGAAATCAAAGAGTAGCTATTTTTATTAACAAAAACTATCAATTATGGCACTACTGGAAAGAATTGAAGCGGACCTG
>CAYFRV010000007.1:0-3201 GCA_964345495.1 uncultured Bacteroidales bacterium
TTTCCACAATAGAAAAACGGCAAGGTCTGAAAATTGCATGTATTGAAGAAATTGCCTTTAACATGGGCTACATCACAAGAGAACAGTTATTAGCCCTTGGAGAAGAATTACATAAAAATCAATATGGACAATACCTCATTAAATTAGCAAAAAGTAAAGTTGCTCCGCCAAAAAAATAGATATAATACGAGTAATTAGCCATATAATTTCTTTCATATGAAGAAAACAGATTATATGGCTCAATAATTTTTAAACCTTATGCACATGATAGTTACAGAAACTAACATATCCGGGCTAAACATCATTGAACCCAAAGTTTTTGAAGACAACAGGGGGTATTTTTTTGAAAGTTACAATCAGAAAACATTCCAGCAACATGATTTATACTATTCATTTGTTCAGGACAATGAATCACTGTCATCTTATGGAACCATAAGAGGCTTACATTATCAACTGGCTCCTTACGCTCAATCCAAACTCGTGAGGGTGATTTCAGGAAAAATTTTTGACGTTGCCGTTGATATACGAAAAAACTCTCCTACTTTCGGCCAATGGCAAGGAATAGAACTATCATCAGAGAACAAATACCAACTGTTAATTCCGAAAGGATTTGCTCATGGATTTTCAGTTTTAAGTGAAAAGGCTGTTGTTCTTTATAAGTGCGACAGCTTTTACTCACCTGAATCAGAAAGAGGGATAAACTTTAAGGATCCCTCTTTGAACATAGATTGGAAAATCTCTGATAATGAAGCTATTGTATCTGCAAAAGACAGAGTACTTCCCGATTTAAAAGATGCTGAAATAAACTTTTCAAATTAGGCAAATATGAACATTCTCGTTACAGGCTATAACGGTCAACTGGCAAACGAAATATACAACTTATCCGGAGATTATAACAATGGTAAATTTTTCTTTAAAACAGAGAAAGAACTGGATATAACTAAAAAAGATGAGGCAGAGCGATTTCTCCTCGATAACAACATAGAGCGGGTTATTAATTGTGCCGCCTATACAAATGTGGACAATGCTGAAGATGAAAAAGAAAAGGCATTCCTTGTGAATGACAAAGCTGTAGATGATTTAGCCACCATAGCTCAATCGAATAATATTTACCTGATCCATATCTCTACTGATTATGTGTTTGATGGCACACACTATAGACCTTATAAGGAAAACGATCCAACCAATCCCGTAAGCGTCTATGGTAAAAGCAAAAGAGCAGGCGAAGTTAATATAATGGAAAAACAAGCGGGAATGGTTGTTCGAACATCCTGGCTTTATTCTCATACCGGAAAAAACTTTGTGAAAAGCATTGCACGGCTTGCAAAAGAACGAGAAGAACTAAAAGTAGTGTATGATCAGGTGGGAAATCCTACTTACGCAGGTGATCTTGCCCAAGTGCTTTTGAAAATAATAACAAGTCCCAAAAATGATCTTCTTTATGGAATTTATCATTTTTCAAACGAGGGTGTATGCAGCTGGTATGATTTTGCTATGGAAATCAGAAATCTTCTGAATATCCAATGCAGTATTCAACCAATAGAAAGCAAGGACTTTCCCACTAAAGCTCCAAGACCACACTACAGCGTACTCAATAAAGCGAAAATAAAATCGGACCTGCAAATTGAAATTCCCTACTGGAAAGACAGCCTTACAGAAATGTTAAAAAGTTTTAATATATAGGACATATACTCTTTTCTGGTTTGTATATGTCTTTCATTTTTTCGTAATTTTAAACAATTCAAAATTAAATCCTGTTAATAAAATAAAAATATAAAATTATGGCAGATATTGATGTATTGACCCAGGTAAAACAAAAGGCAAATAAATGGCTGGAAGGAAATTATGATGAAGCTACCAAAAAGCAAGTAAAACACCTGCTGGAAAATGACGAACAAGGCCTCATTGATGCCTTTTATAAAGACTTAGAATTTGGAACAGGTGGTCTACGCGGAATCATGGGTGTTGGTACAAACCGGATGAACATCTATACTCTCGGAATGGCAACGCAGGGGCTAAGCAATTATATAAAGAAAAAATTTACTGACTTAAAATTACCAAAAGTAGCAATTGCCCATGACAACAGAAACAACAGCAGACTATTTGCTGAAAAAGCTGCAGAAATATTAAGCGCCAACGGAATCAAAGCATTTTTGTTCGATAAACTCCGCCCTACCCCCGAACTTTCATTTGCAATTCGTCATCTTGAATGTCAGGCAGGAATTGTCATCACAGCCTCCCATAACCCTAAAGAATATAACGGGTACAAAGTTTACTGGGAAGATGGCGGTCAAATCATTTCACCACATGACAAAAACATTATCAACGAAGTAAAAAAGATTACAGACATTGATGCAGTGAATTTCAACGGAGATGAAAACCTAATTGAAATTATTGGAAAGGAAGTTGATGATGCCTATCTTGAAAAAATCAAAAGCCTGTCTGTTAACCCTGATATAATAAACAAAGAGAAAGACCTGAAGATCGTCTACACACCGCTTCATGGAACCGGCGTTGAACTTATACCCAAAGCATTGGAAAAATTCGGGTTTACCAATATAATACACGTACCCGAGCAGGATGAAATCAACGGAGATTTCCCAACAGTGCATTCACCTAATCCTGAAGAAAATGCCGCTCTTGAAATGGCAATTAATAAGGCTGAAGAAACAAATGCGGATATGGTAATGGCTACAGATCCCGATGGAGACAGAGTCGGGATAGCAGTTAGAACAAATAAAGGAAAAATTGAAATTCTGGATGGCAATCAGGCTGCAGCATTGTTAATCGACTACCTAATAAGCCAATGGAGAGAAAAAGGAAAACTAAAAGGAAATGAATACATTGTAAAAACGATTGTAACAAGTGAACTTCTGGAAAATATTGCAGAAGAGAACAATGTAGAAACTTATAATACACTTACCGGATTTAAGTACATAGCGGATAAAATTAAATCCCTTGAAAGAGAAAAAACTTTCATAGGCGGAGGAGAAGAAAGTTACGGCTACCTTGCCGGCGAATTTGTACGGGATAAAGATGCTGTTATTTCGTGTGCTCTACTTGCAGAAATTACTGCATTTGCTAAAAGCCAGGGCAAATCATTATTTAACAGACTCATTGATATTTATGTTGAACATGGTTTTTACAAAGAACGTTTGTTATCCATAGTAAAAAAAGGAAAAGAAGGCGAAGAAGAAATAA
>CAYFRV010000007.1:3301-33519 GCA_964345495.1 uncultured Bacteroidales bacterium
AAAGAACGTTTGTTATCCATAGTAAAAAAAGGAAAAGAAGGCGAAGAAGAAATAAAACAAATGATGGACAAATTCAGAAACAATCCGCCAGACACAATAAATGGAGAGGAAATCATGCTTATCCATGACTATCAGAAACAAAAAACCGATGATATTCTAAGTCAACTCAGATATAACATTGATCTGCCAAAATCGAATGTGCTGCAATATATATTAAAAGACGGGTCAAAAATTTCAATACGCCCATCAGGGACCGAACCCAAGATCAAATTCTACTTCAGCGTTAACGAAACACTTGAAAAACGCGAGGATTTTGAAAAAATCAATGACTTACTCGATAAAAGAATTGATAACATTATCGAAAGTTTACAAATTAAATAAAAGGGATAGCTATGAAATCATACAGAAAAGAATTATGGTTTGAAACAAAAAATCGCAGAGAACTGATTAACATTACCCCTGCGATTGAAGAAGCAGTTGATAAAAGCGGTGTACAAGAAGGCATGGTGCTTGTAAACGCAATGCACATTACAGCCAGTGTTTTCATAAACGATGATGAACCCGGTCTGCACCAGGATTTTGAAAACTGGCTTGAAAAACTGGCACCCGAAAAGCCCTACGATCAGTACAACCATAACACCGCAGAAGACAATGGTGATGCCCATCTTAAACGAACAGTTATGGGAAGAGAGGTTGTTGTGGCAATTACTGAAGGTAAACTTGACTTTGGCCCATGGGAACAAATATTTTATGGGGAATTTGATGGTAAAAGAAGAAAAAGAGTGCTGGTTAAAATAATAGGTGAATAATTAGCAACAAAGAAGACTCAAAATAAATAAAGGCAATTCCACAATAGTTAAATTATATTACTCTTGTGGAACTGCTGCATTTTCATGCTTATTCCAGTTAACGCATTGCCTGGTATTTTCACAAATACCTGTGAATTAAACTTATACATTTGGCTATTATTATTCCATATATTTTTTACCTTTGTGTCTGCAAATAAACCAATGTAAACAACTAACGTATGTCGAACACAAAACTCATAGAAACAGGTAGTTCAACCCAAAATTACTATCAGTCGATCAACAAAACCTATCACAAGCTTTACAAGAAGCTATTAATGCTGCACTACCCATTTTTTGAGAAACACGACGAATCATTAGAAGAACGCCAAAAGAATCTAACAAAGTATTGTGTTTCTCAAATAGACAAACTGGAAAACCAGGATGTACTGGAGGTTGGATGCGGAAACGGAACGCAGAGCATTTACATCTATGAAAACTATAAACCAGCCAGACTTACTGGTGTGGATATCAACAATCATAATATCGAACTGGCAAATTCAATTAACGGATCGCACCAACACCTCGAATTCGCAGTTGATGATGCTCAACAATTAAGCAATATACCTGACAACTCGGTTGATGTGCTTCTTTGTATTGAAAGTGCTTTTCACTACCCTGACAAGGAAAAATTTATGAGGCAGGTAAACCGGGTATTAAAGCCAAACGGAAGGTTTTTAATTGCTGATATTCTCTCCCGCTCCTATAAGAACCGCTATTTTCTTGAAAAATGGAAAAGAAAGATGAGTTTTCATCACTGGACAGAAGAGGATTACATGAAAACCTTTGAAAAAAACGGGCTTAAAGTTGATCAAACTGAAGACATCACAGAGGCTATAAAAAAAGGTTATTCTGGTTACAATCAATGGCTAACAAGGGATAATTTTAATTCTCTCTGGGGTTACCTTTCTTTCAAGTTATTCATATTCGTCCAGGTAAAAATCAACACTTTTCTTCTTAAGACACGTAGAAAATATTTTATTTTTAAAGGAACACCTTTGAAAAACTAATTTTAGAACATAAAAACGACGAATAAAAGCCTCTTTTCAATATTCAAAGGGGCTTTCTCTTTTTGCAGTAAGGATATTTTTATTAACCGGACTCTGCTTACTCTTTATCAGATTTTATTTCACAAAAAAAATTGTTAAAACTCTTCTACAAAAAAATCGTATAGCAACATGTAATCATGTGAATTTGTATAATTTTTTATAATTTAGATTTAATACAATTCCTATGTTAAAAAAAGCCGTGTTATCTATTGCCTTTATCATCTCAACACTTATTCAATTATCAGGCCAGAACAACAAAATTGACAGTTTAAAGGCCGTCGTAGCTAAAGGAGAAGATACAGCCAAACTGGAAGCCCTTGTTGAACTCTCTGATATATTCATGGATATTGACCTCGATACAGCAAAAATCTATCTCAGGAAAGTTGATTCCTTAAACAAAATGGTATCCCAGCCAAAATATAAAGCATTGGTATTGAAAAATAAAGGAAGCTACAATTTCAAAACCGGGGATTATGAAAAAGCATTAAGACAAAACAAAAAAGCAATTAATATATATCAAAAAATTGATAATAAGAAAAGGATAGCTTCTACATTCAATAATATCGGACTGATATATGAAAAAAGAGGAGAATATGAAAAAGCACTTGAATATCTTTTAAAATCACTAGAAATACAGGAATCCAGAGGTGATAAAGAAGAACTGGCAAAGAATTACCTAAACATAGGTCTACTTCACATGAGAATAGGAAATTATGAAAAAGCAAATTCCTTTTATCAAAAATCTAAAACCCTAAGACAAGAACTTAATGATAAAGAGGGATTAGCCCTTGTATATAACAACATGGCTATCCTTTACTATCAAATGGAAAAATATGATAACGTCAGAAATTATTTTGAAAGGGCTTATGAAACATATAAGGAATTAGGCAACAAGCGAAGTCAGGCAATGACGCTTTCTAACCTTGGAAAAATATATTTCGAAATTGGAAAATATGATAAAGCGCTTAAGACTTATAATACCTGTTTAGAAACAGAAAAAAAATTAAAAGATAAAGATGGCATGATAGGCACTTATCAAATGATTGCCCAGGTTTTAAAACAACGAGGAGAATATAACAAAGCGTTATCTAAACTCCGGAAAGGACTTGAGTTAGCAAGGGAAATTAGTTCCACATCACAAATTAGAGATATTTATGAAAATTATTACACAATTTATAAAGCAAAAAACGATTATCAACAGGCACTAGAATGGCATGAAAAATACCTTTTATTGCATGATTCCATTATAAATAAGTCTAAAAACAAACAAATTAACGAATTACAAACTAAATACGAGACAAAGAAAAAAGAACAAAAAATAGAGTTGCTGAATAAAGAAAAAAAAGTGCAGGAGCTAAAATTAAAAAAACAACGGTATCTAAACTACTTCATTGGAATCATTGCAGGAATAATCTTACTTTTCGCAATCATACTCTACAACCAGAAAAGAAAAATTCAGGCTGCACATAAAAAACTCTCTTATCAGAAAAAACAAATTACCGACAGTATAACGTATGCAAGCCGTATACAAAATGCTATTCTCCCAACCAATGAGCAAACTAGTAGCATTTTAAAAGAAGATCATTTTATTCTTTTCAGACCCAAAGAGATGGTCAGTGGAGACTTTTACTTTACTGATCAAAAAAATGGTAAAAAAATCATTGCTGCGGCTGATTGCACAGGCCATGGGGTTCCAGGTGCCTTCATGAGCCTTTTGGGGTACTCATTTCTGAAAGAAATAATTAAAAGTATACAACCGCTTGAGCCAAACTTAATTCTTGATAAATTAAGAGAGTATGTCATTAGTTCGCTCCGTCAGACACACGAAATCGGCACCGGAAAAGACGGAATGGATATATCTCTTTGTATAATCGATGAAGAAAAACAGGAAATTCACTTTTCAGGTGCATACCAGATAATGCTATTTTTAAGAAACGGGAATGTTTATCGCTATAAAGGAGATAAAATGCCAATTGGTATTCATTATAACAAACAGGAAAATTTTTCAAAGCAAGTGATAAATTATCAGAAAGAAGATGCAATTTATTTATTTTCTGATGGTTATCCAGACCAGTTTGGAGGAGAAAAAAACAGAAAATTCCGGCTGAAAAATCTTGAAAATTTGTTGGTTGCAAATTACAAAGAGTCTATGACCAACCAAAAAAGGAAATTAACCCAAACCTTTGATAATTGGAAAAAAGGACATGAACAGCTTGATGATGTTGTTATTATTGGAATAAAATTTTAAAATAAATGTAACCCTTTTCCTTACCTCCTTCATTATAGCTATCAACCTCCAGTTTTTATTTAACCCTTTCTTTCAGCCATTCATACCATTGCTCCAAACCATTCCCTTCAGTGCAGGAAGTTTCAAAAAGCGGCACATGAGGATTGACTTTTCGTAGGTCATTACAGAATGCATCATAATTGAAATTGGTATATTGCATCAAATCCATTTTATTCAAAATTACTGCTTCAGCATCGCGAAACAACATCGGGTATTTAATGGGTTTATCATCTCCTTCGCTTGTGCTTACTACAGCAATTTTTGAAGTTTCACCCAGATCAAAATTAGAAGGACAGACTAAATTTCCGACATTCTCAACAAAGAGCATATCCAGTTCATCAAGATTAAACTCTTCCAGCGCTTTTTCAATGCTATTGGAATCCAGGTGGCAACCCCCATCAGTATTGATTAAAACTATAGGCAGGTCATATTGTTTCAGCCTTTGCGCGTCGCGGTCGGTACTCACATCTCCTTCAATAATTCCAATTTTAAGCTCATCCTTCATTTTAGCCAGCGTTTGCTCAAACAGAGTGGTTTTACCGGCTCCCGGGGAACTGATAAAATTGTACATCTTCACTCCTTTTTCCTTTAAAAGCGTACGTATGGCTTCGGCTTTGTCCTGGTTGCGATCCAGAACTCTTTTCATGACTTTAATTTCCATAATTATTCTCCTTCTATTGATTTAATGAGTAATTCTTTTCCCTGAACAAGGTCCAAATCGGAACTTTCGCAATTTGGACAGTAAAACGTATTGTCAGCAACCTCAAATTCATGGTTGCATTTATTGCATTTCATTTTAACCGGCAAATACTCAATTTCTACAGTTGCTTCTTTAGCAATCGTATCTTCCTTTGCAGCGTCAAATGCAAACCGGAATAGTTCCGGAACAACTTGCATCATCTGCCCAATAGAAAAATAAACCTTATCGATGCGTTGTAGCTGTTCTTTTTTAGCTACTTCATCAATAATCCGAAACATGTCTGCAACTATAGCCGTTTCATGCATAATCCGTTGTGTTAGCATATTCTTGGTAACTGTTCACCCGCCGGCATATCAACAACCCGGGTACCTCCGATTACGGTTTTCAGCAATACTTTCCCATGTGTGGAATCTATCACTTCTCCAATTATGGAGGCCTCAGTTCCTAAAGAATCGTTTCTAAGTGTTTGCAGAATAGCCTCTGCTTCATTCTCTCCGGCAACCATTAAAAATTTTCCTTCATTGGCGATATATAAAGGGTCAAGACCCAAAATTTCACACATTCCGTTCACTTCCTCTTTTACCGGAATTTTTTCTTCTTCTATAGCAATTCCGAACTTATCCTTATCCATAATTTCACAAAGCACAGTTGCTAACCCGCCTCTTGTAATATCACGCAACAACTTTATATCATTGTGAGATGTTAAAACCCGTTCAATGATATGATTTAATGAAGCACAATCGCTTTTTAAATGACTTTTAACACCCAGGTTTTCTCTTTCGGCCATTACGGACACTCCATGATCTCCAATTGGTCCGTTAATAATAATTTTATCTCCGGGTTTAATATCCTTTCCATAACTTAAATGTTTGAATTTAGCATCTAAAATACCAATCCCCGCGGTATTAATAAATATTTTATCTGCTTTTCCACGATTTACAACTTTAGTATCTCCGGTGACAATATGCACTCCTGCCCTTTTGGCTTCTTCTGCCATCGACTTTACTATACGTTCAAGTTTCTCATATTCAAATCCTTCTTCAATTATAAATCCTGCACTCAGATACTTCGGAACCGCCCCGGAAACAGCCAGATCATTAACAGTTCCGCATACTGCCAGTTTTCCTATGTCTCCACCGGGAAAGAAAACCGGGTCAATCACGTAGGAATCCGTTGTAAATGAGAGATGCTCAGGAGGAATGTTCAATACCGCCGAATCTGTTTGTGCACTCAACACATCATTATCAAAATACCTGACAAACAAATCATTAATCAGATCATGAGTCATCTGTCCACCACTTCCATGACTTAAAAGTATAGTGTTGCTCATTTTACTACTCTATTTTTGAACCATATACCTGCCCGCTTGTCAGCGGCAGGTATGTGGTTCATCCTTTAACTTCATTTCGTTTGTATTTATAAAACGCCTGACATGCCCCCTCAGATGAAACCATACATGCACCTACCGGGTTTACAGGATTGCAAGTTGTACCGAACAATCTGCAATCTAAAGGCTTTTTAATCCCTTTCAGCACTTCACCACAAATGCAGCCCTTGTCATCTTTAACAGTTGATACCTCTACCGGCATTTTATACTCTGCATCAAAATCAGCATATTCTTCACGAATACCAAGGCCGCTGTTTTTTATTTTTCCAAGGCCCCGCCAAAAATCATCTCGCTTCAGAAAAACTTTATCCATGAAAACTTTGGCTTTTTTATTTCCCTCTGCTTTAACTGCTCGTTTGTATTGTATTTCAACTTTTGGCTGTTTGTGATGTACTTGCTTCAGAAGCATCAGAACAGACTGAAGTATATCAGTTGGTTCAAATCCTGCGATTACGCAAGCCAAACCATATTTTTCCGGGATATGTTCATATATTGATTTTCCGGTAATTGTACTTACATGCCCCGGGCAAAGATAGCCGTCAAGTTTAACACCCTCTTCTATAATAGCATCCATCGCCGGTGGCATAACTTTATGCGCACTTAATACCATAAAATTCGGAATATTCTGCTTCTTTGCCTCCATAATACCCACAGCACTTGCAGGTGCAGTAGTTTCAAAACCAATTCCCAGAAAAACGACTTGTTTGCCCGGATTGTTTTTGGCAATTTTCAAAGCTTCGAGTAGAGAATAAACGGTTTGGACAGCTCTGCCTTCTGCCTTTTCCTTTTCAAGCGAAGAATAACTTCCGGGTACGCTTAACAAATCGCCATAAGAAGTCACAATCACATTATCCATCTGAGAATAAGCAATTGCCTGATCAATAAAACTTTTGGCAGTTACGCAAACCGGACAGCCAGGACCGGAAAGCAATTCAATATTACCGGGCAATAAAGAAGGAATCCCATATTTGTGAATAGCCATGGTATGTCCGCCACAAACTTCCATAAATTTGTAGGGACGCTGAGAAAACTGGTGAATTTCTTCGACCAATTTACTTACCAGTTCTTTATCACGAAATTCGTCTATATATTTCAAAACAGTTTATTTATAAATTATCCATTTCCCGAAGAAGCTTTAATGTTTCCTCTGCTTCTTCATTACTGATTTTCTGTATAGCAAAACCAGCGTGCAAAAGCACATACTCACCCACTTGTGGGTTTTCAATCATCTGGAGTCCAGCAGTGTACTCGGTTCCCCTTACAGAAACCTTTGCTTCATCACCTTCAACAGACATAATTTTTGCAGGTATACTCAAACACATAATTTAATTTATTTATTTGCCGCAATGGCAAGTTGACCTAATGAAATACCGCCATCATTACAGGGTACAAGTCGATTGAAATAAACATCAAAATTCGCTTCCTCAAGTTGCTTTACTGTTTGTTCCGTCAAATATTTATTCTGAAATGCTCCTCCAGAAACAGCGACTTTCTTAAGACCATAATTTTCGCTTATCGAGCCGGCCACGTAAACTATGGTTTTTACTACCGTGTTGTGAAACTTGGTGGCTATAAGTTCTGAGGATATACCCTGTTTGATATCTTCCACGATTTCACGAAAAGTCGGTGCAAACGATACGATTCCATTATTAAAATCGAATGAATAATGTTCAGTTACTGAATCAAGCACAAGCGCTTCCAGTCGCATTGGGGCTTCAGCTTCAAAACAAGATTCGGTACACACACCCAATAAAGCAGCTACGGCATCAAACAGCCTTCCCGCGCTGGAAGTCAGGGGCGAATTTAATTGTTTTCTGATCATGGAAAGGATTAGTTTTATATCTTCGATTGGCCTGCTCTGTAGAAATGCCAAGCCGGAAAATTTTTCCTCCTGATCATTGAAAGCATTAGCCAAAAAAGAAAGCGCCATTCGCCATGGCGATTGAACAGCTTTGTCTCCACCAGGCATCGGAATATATTCGAAATGGACCAAACGCTGATAATCTGATAAATTACATTTTATAAATTCACCTCCCCAGATATGTCCATCATCGCCATATCCTGTTCCGTCCATTGCAATACCTATGACATCTTCACTCAATCCATGCTCAGCCATACATGAAGCTATATGGGCGTGATGATGCTGCACCTGCAACCATTGTGGAGATGAATTATTTTCGCCGGCCTTTCTTTCCTTTTGTGCATGAAAATTTTTGGCAAATCGGGTAGATAAATATTCAGGATGCATATCACTAACTACAATCTGCGGATTCTGTCTGAAAAGATGTAGAAATCGGTTTACTGCATCGCCAAAGAACTCATACGTTTCGTAATTTTTTAAATCGCCGATGTGTTGACTCAACACGGCTTGATTTTTCATCCCAAGAGCAAACGTATTTTTCAGCTCAGCGCCGGTTGCCAAAATTCCGGAAACATCAAAATCCAATGTAACAGGAGCGGGTGCATAACCTCTGGATCTTCGAATAATCTGAGGTTGAGAATTTAGTAGCCTAATTACAGAGTCGTCTGTTCGATTATGAATATCACGATTATGAAATAAAAATGCATCCGCTATATGCTCGAGTTTCTTTACAGCTGTATCATTATCAGCCACTATTGGTTCATCTGATAAATTTGCACTTGTAAACACTACAGCAGGCAAATCAATTTCTTCAAAAATCAAAAAGTGCAGCGGCATATAGGGAAATAGAACACCTAATTCGCCAAGTCCGTTATTTATAGATTCTGCAAGAACTTTTTTCTGCTTTAACAACACAACCGGCCTTCTCCACGAAAGAAGCTGCTCTTTCTCTTCATCAGATACGAAAGCATATTCCCGAAGGCGATCAAAATCCGAAAACATAACCGCGAAAGGCTTATTGTCACGGTTTTTCAGTTTTCTCAATCGTTCAACAACTTTGTTGTTCGTGGCATCACAAATAAGATGAAAACCACCCACTCCCTTTACAGCGATAATTTTACCCCTGTATAAGAGTTTCTTCAGCTCTTTTAAAATTTTGAAAGTATCTTTTATGATCCTGCCTTTCTGGAAAAATTTATATTGCGGCCCACAATAGTTACATGCAACCGGCTGAGCATGAAAACGCCGGTCATGTACATTATGATATTCTACGCTACAATCCTCGCACATTTGAAATTCATGCATCGTTGTATTGCTCCTGTCATAAGGCAGGTCTCGTATTATAGAAAAACGCGGACCACAGTGAGTACAATTAATAAATGGGTAATTTATCCGGCGCGGTTGCATCTTCATATCTTCAAGGCAGTCATAACAAACAGCTATGTCCGGGCTGATCTCTGTAATTTGATCAGACACGTTTCTGCTGTTTCGTATTTGAAAACCATCAAACGTTTCGGAATCTCCTTCAGAAATATCAATTGTTCTTATAGAAGAAGCCGGAGGAGCATTTTGCTTTATATCTTTCAGAAAAGCATTCAACAGTGAATAATCAGTCTGAAGCTTAATGAAAACACCATCATTTCGATTTTCCACGCAACCATTCATGCCATGCTCTATGGCTCTCCGGTAGACAAAAGGTCGGAAACCTACCCCTTGCACAAGACCTTTAATATGTATTTCGTATGTAGTTTCTATAGTATTCAATTTTTGTACTAATTTAAGCGATATGTATGGAAAAGTAAAGGCTTTTTATTTTAAAACACCAGAATGAAACATTAATCTTTCCAGCTCAACCATGATATTTACATTATTAACCCATACATTATCAGGCACTTTAAGCAATACAGGAGCAAGATTTAATATTCCGGTAATGCCATTATGCACTAAAGAATCAGTAACCTGTTGAGCAGCATTTTCCGGAACAGCCAAAATAGCAACAGAAACCGAAAATGCCTCGATGACCTCCGGTAAGTTATTTACTGAGTAAACCGGAATATCAAACTTTTTATTCCGTTTGGCCTCATCTATATCAAAGCCCCCCACTATATTCATTTGATATTCTGAAAAGCCTTTATAAGAAGAAAGCGCTTTACCCATATTTCCCATGCCTACAATAATCACATTCTGAACTTTTTCCTTACCAAAAATCTTTTCCAGGGCTATTAATAATTCCTTAACATCATATCCGCCCCTTCGATGCCCTTTAATACCGAATTTTGAAAAATCTTTTCTTACCAGTTCAGCACTAACTCCTGTCTCCTCACCTACAGTGTAAGAGAAAACTTTTTTAATCCCCATATTTTGAAGTCTCAACAACCCCATTCTATAACGTAATAACCGCTTTGTCTGACTAAAACTCATCATATTTTATTGTGACGTATTTCTCAATATTTTTCACTTGTGAAATTTATAACTTTTTTTCATAAAACGCAAACTACTATCAATACTTGATTTTTAACCTTATTTTTATTTAGAATAAATTTAAACTATAGTAGTTTTGTTACAATTATCACAATAGCTATTGACACAAACATTCAACTTTTATACTTTTATTTGTGAAATTCATAACAATAATTATGAACAAATATTACAAAATATCTAAAGAAGATTGGGATAAATCACTTCTCAATTTATTTTCTGAATTTGATATTTATGCGCCAGTTGAATATGGCGAAAGCCAGGATTACGAGTTAATCGATGATGAACTTATTCAGGATATCGTTTACAACAGACCCAAACCAGCTACTCCACTAAAAACATTTTTTCAACCAATTGTAGAAAATGTAGTAAACTACAAAGCACCCGAAAAAGAAAGAGTGGTCATGGGTGTGCCTTCATGTGATTTGGCTGCCGCTAATATTCAGGATGAAATGTATTTAAACAGGGATTACGAAGATCCTGCTTACAAAAAGAATCGTGATAACACTACCCTTATCGGAACAGACTGCCAGTCAACACAGGAACATTGCCATTGTACAACTTATGGCGTAAATCCCTATCCTGAATCAAACCAGGATCTTACGCTTACTTTACTTGATAACTTTATCTACTTGCACACCAATTCTGTTAAAGGGGATAATTTTATCGAAAAACTTGAGAAATTCACCAACATTCTTGAGCCAACAGAGAATGAAATTCAAACACTTATTGACAACAGAAAAAAGATTGTAGAGGAATTAAATGAGAAAAACTCCGGATTGCCGGATTATAAAAAAACAGGCGAGTTAATTGAAAAATCCGGAGAAGAAATATGGAAGAAATATGCTGATACATGCGTATCCTGTGGAGCATGTGCAACTATTTGCCCTACATGCACGTGTTTCTTACTTCTGGAGAAGCCAGGGTTTGAAAAAGTGCGGCATCTTGACGCTTGTCAATATCCGGGGTTTGAAAGAGTGGCTGCGGGAGAAGATCCTTTAAAACCGCTTTTTAAACGGTTCTATAACAGATATATGTGCAAATATGTCTGGAAGCCGGTAAAATTTGAATCTATTGCGTGCACTGGTTGTGGAAGATGTATTGAAGCCTGTATAGGCAACATAAATAAGAATGAATTATTCATGGAATTAATGAACAAATAAAATTACCTGTCAATGCAAAAAGGTAATCTATACAAACCACTAAAAGCAGAAGTAGTAGAAGTGATCACGGAATCGCCTACTATTAAAACTTTTGTCCTGAAGCCTGAAAAAGAATTCTCATTCCATACAGGCCAGTTCATTGAAGTTGCTCTGGATGGAATAGGAGAAGCTCCTTTTACCCCATCTTCTTCACCGCTTGTGAAAGACCGCTTAGATATCACGGTGATGAAAGCCGGCTATGTCACCGGCAAGCTTCATGAACTAAACGGCGGAGAAACTATAGGAATCCGCGGACCTTATGGAAGAGGTTATCCGCTTGAAAAACTGTACGACAAGGAAGTCCTGATTATTGGCGGAGGATGCGGCTTTGCCCCTTTACGTTCCTTACTGTATAATTTAGAAGCAGAACAGGACAAAATTAAAAAAGTAACTTTCTGTTATGGTTCAAAAAGTCCTCAGGAATGCATTTACGAACCATATATAGACAACCTCAGAAACCAGAAAAAGTTTGAGGTCATGCGAACAGTTGATGAAGGGGATGAATCGTGGACCGAAGAGGTTGGTGTTGCAACAGTACTTCTGGATAAGGTGGATGTTAACATTGATGATTCTGTTGCTGTAGTGGTTGGTCCGCCGATAATGATGAAATTCAGTGTACAAAAGCTCATAGAAATGGGATATCCTGAACATAAAATATTCCTGTCAATGGAGAAAAATATGTCTTGCGGATTAGGAAAATGCGGACACTGCATGATGGGAGAATATTTTGTTTGTAAAGACGGCCCGGTTTTCAGTTATGATGAAATAAAGGACAAACCGGATATTTGGAAATAAAAACCAAACTCAATGGATAAGAAAATTTTAATCGACCTGACTAAACTGAGGGATCACGAAGTAAGCGGACGAGGTGATAATCTCCGGCCAGAAGGGATACTAAGTGATTTCCCGAATACTAACGGGTTGAAAACCCTTCGGGAGTTGGCAGTATTTCGGTTTACATGCCGCAGATGCGAAGAAGCTCCGTGTATTGATGTCTGTCCGGCTGAAGCTTTGGAAAAAGACGATGATGGAATGATCGTCCGGCATACAAATCTCTGCATTGCATGCAAATCCTGCGTAACAATCTGCCCTTTCGGCACAATGATGTCCGACTTTTTCGAACATAAAAGAACAGAAGAAAACTATTTTGACCTGAATGATGAGAAAGAACTTAGAAAGTTTGTGGAATACAATCCGGGTGGGGCTGTTAAAATGGTGGATATGGAAGAAGACGAAGAAAAAAACATATATAAATTAAATGATAAAGTGCTTGTAAAAGATATTCCTTACGACAAATTAAAAAATCAAGACAATGGCTGAACAGTTATTTTACATCTTTGTTTACCCTGGTTTACTTTTCGCGGGAATAGTAGGCGGACTACTCTCATGGTTTGACAGGAAAATCACAGCGCAAGTGCAATTTCGTAAAGGCCCGCCTTTGCTGCAGCCGTTCTACGATTTTCTTAAGTTGCTCCTCGTCAAAGAGACAATTCTTCCGGCCCGCGGCTCAAAACTAACATTCCTCATTGCGCCGGTTTTAGGCTTATTCGGAGCAACCGCTTCTGCTGTCATGATACTACTGCCCCTCTTTAACATCAACATTGGTTTTGAAGGAGATGTCATTGTTATCTTTTATTTATTAACTATTCCTTCGCTCACTTATATTATCGGAGCCCTTGCTTCGGCAAACCCACTGGCTGCTGTTGGAGCCTCCAGGGAAATGAAACTGATCATAAGCTATGAATTAACATTCCTTTTAATTTTTGCTGCTATTATTCTGAAAGCCGGACATGGAGTCACCATGAATGAAATTTTACAAAGTCAGCAAGCCGGCGGAGCATTTATCGGCAGTATATCAGGAGTCCTTCTTTTTATAGCTTCTTTGTTCTGCATTCAGGCAAAACTGGGAATGGTACCCTTTGATATTGCAGAAGCAGAAACCGAAATTGGAGAAGGCTCTTTCATTGAATATTCGGGTTCAATATATGGAATAGTGAAGTTCACAAAGTATATCATGCTATTTATTCTCCCGGCTTTAATCGTAGGTTTCTTAATGGGGGGCTTTAATTTTGAAGGCATTGGTATTCTATGGTCGATACTTAAATTACTGGCTGTAGTGTTACTGCTTACATTAATAAGAAACACAAATCCAAGGCTAAAAATCAAACAAGCCATGAGGTTTTTCCTTATTGGCATGAACGCCCTGGTTATAATTGCGATTGTATTAACGTATTTAGGACTTTAAATTAAAATAAATGGGACTTAAAAGTTTTTGTCTGAAAAAATCGCTCTGGGTATTTCACTTTGCAGGTGCATCCTGTAACAATTGCGATATTGAAATACTTGATGTTCTGACACCAAGATATGATGTAGAACGATTTGGGATGCAATTAATCGCAAGTCCCAGGCACGCTGATGTTATTCTGGTTAGCGGATCAATTAATCAACGCGATAAACCCCGTTTAAAAGAAGTCTATGAACAGGCTGCTAAACCAGTATTTGTAGTTGCTTTTGGAGCCTGTGGAATAACCGGCGGAATTTTTGCAGAAGGCAATACATTCGCTGGACCAGTGGATCAAATCGTTCCTGTGGATGCTTATATTCCGGGATGTCCACCTAAACCCGAAGCAATACTGGGCGGATTAACCAAACTTGTACAAAAAATATAATCTATAATGGATAAACAGACATTTTTAGAAAATATTAAATCGCAATTCCCTGAGAAGTTTAAAGATAGCGAGGTGCTCAAACAAAACCGCCTGAAGGTTCAAATTGAGCCTGATGCTATACTGAACGTTGCTGAATACCTTTACCAGGAGATCGGTTTTCGTTTCATTATTGCCTCCGCTTTCCACACAAAACAGGGATTTGAAATACTTTATCATTTCAGCGATGATGAAGCCGGAAATATCATCAATATTCATGTAATTCTACCAGAGGAAAAGCCTGAAATAGAATCACTTGCTAATATGCTTTCAGGTGCAAACTGGATTGAACGGGAAATGCATGAAATTTTGGGCATTACATTTTTAAATCATCCTGAACCGGAAAAACTGATTTCTGATGGAAACTGGGCTGAAGGTGTTTATCCATACAGAAAAACATTTAAATAAATAAATGAAAAGCATGGCGAATAAAAAGATCATACCCGTAGGACCTTATCACCCGCTTCAGGAAGAACCTGAACTGTTCAAACTATATTGTGAAGGCGAAACAGTGAAGGACATTAAGTGGGAAACCGGTTACAATCACCGGGGAATCGAAAAATTGAGTGAAAGCAAAACCTTCGAACAGGTGTTTTTCTTAGTTGAACGAATATGCGGTATATGTTCAACCTCCCACCCTTTTGCTTTTTCAAATTGTATGGAAGAAATAGCAGATGTAGAAGTTCCTGATCGGGCTAAATATATCAGAAGTATTATCGGCGAACTGGAAAGACTACACAGCCATTTCCTTTGGGTTGGATTAGCCGGCCATTTCCTCGGTTATAACACTGTTTGGATGTGGGCGTGGAAATACCGTGAACCGATATTGGACTTATTCGAAATTATCTCCGGGAACCGAAACAGCTATGCAATGTTTAAGATCGGCGGTGTCCGAAGAGATATTAATAAAGAGCAGATTAAACAGGCGCGTAAAATAATGAATGATGTTAAGAAGAAAAACGATCTTCTTACAGGAGCTGTGATGGATGATCCGGTAATTCACGCCAGAACAAAAGGCGTTGGAATTCTGACGAAAGAGGACGTTATGAACTATGCAGCCGTGGGCCCAACAGCAAGAGCTTCAGGCTGGGATATTGATGTACGCAGAGATGATCCTTACGCAGCATACAATATGATTGACTGGAAAGTAATTACCGCAGAAGCAGGCGACGTTTTCGCCAAAGCACAAGTAAGGCTGCTCGAAAATTACGAATCTATAAAGATAATTGAGCAATGCCTGGATGGCCTCGAAAAAGAACCAGAGGGAGATATTGAAGTTAAGGTTAAAGAAATTCCTGAAGGGCTGGGAACCGGCCGTGCAGAAGCACCACGAGGGGAAGTATTCCATTTTGTAAAAACAGATGGATCCAATTCACCTGTAAGGCATAAAATCAGAGCCCCCAGCTATGTAAATATTGCAACATTCAAAAAAGCATGCGTTGGTCAAACTATATCAGATGCAACAATATCACTTGCGGCTGTTGACCCTTGCTACTGCTGCACCGAACGTATGGCTTTTGCTTACGACAATTACAGCGGCAAAATGATCTACGATGGCAATCAACTTGTTGAACTGTCGAAAAAGAAAACAGAAGAAGTAAGAAAAAACATATAAACCTAACATTATGGATGTCTTATACTACATCATTTTTCTACCGATCGTTGCAGGGATTGTACTGTTCGCCATACCGGAAAAAACCAAGGCGATTAAGGCATCGCTCAACCTGATTGTAACAGCAATTATCCTGTATTTGGCATATCAGGTGTATCTGTTTGATGAGCAAACGCTAAGACTCACATTATTTGCGGATAGTGCTGGAGGTGAAACCATACTTGCACAAACGCTCCATGATGTCAGCAAATACCTTACCATTAAGATTGATTTTCTAAGTAAGTTAATCGTGCTATTTTCAGCCATATTCGGCTTTCTTATATCAATTTACTCCTTGCTTTATGTCACAAGGAAAAAAGCTTTGATACACTATTATTCATTCTTCCTGATTACTCTTGGGTGCTCCATGGGTGCAATACTGGCTGATAATCTGATTATATTTATCTTTTTCTGGGGTATTCTCGGTTTCACTTTATATAAACTGATCAAAGGATATGATGAAGAAAGTTCGGCAGCAGCCAAAAAGACACTTATTATCATTGGATCTTCAGACGGAATCATGATCTTAGGTATAGCTATCATTTGGCAAATTACCGGAACAGTGAATATGAGTGAGCTAAATATAGCAACCTCTTCATCTCTGGCAATAACGGCTTTTATTACCTTGCTTATCGGCAGTTTTACAAAAGCGGGAGCTTTTCCATTTCACACATGGATACCCGATTATTCGCAAAAAGCTCCTGCTTCTTCAACAGCCTATCTACCGGCTTCATTAGACAAACTCCTGGGAATTTATTTCCTTGCCCGTATTTGTGTCGATATGTTTGAAGTCAACCAATGGCTTACTCTAATTCTGTTGATAATCGGAGTACTCACGATCATATTTGCCGTAATGATGGCAATGATTCAACATAATTTTAAGAGGCTTCTTGGTTTTCATGCTGTATCTCAGGTAGGATATATGGTTGTTGGAATTGCCATAGCCACTCCCCTTGGCATTGCAGCTGGTTTGTTCCACATGGTCAACCACGCTCTTTATAAAAGTGGGCTTTTCCTCTCAGCGGGATCAGTTGCAACAAAAACAGGCAAAAACAATCTTGATGAAACAGGTGGGTTAGGAAAAAATATGCCCATAACCTTTATATCGGCATTAATATTTGCTCTGGCAATTTCTGGAATTCCACCTCTAAATGGTTTTGCTTCTAAATGGATGATCTATCAGGGAATTATAGACTTCGGCCAGGGCGGAGCAGGCATCGCCAGTCAGCTTTGGATAGTATGGCTTGCCTTGGCAGTACTGGGTTCTGCATTGACCTTAGCCAGTTTCGTGAAATTTATTTCGGGAATTTTCCTTGGAAGAGTCAAAAAAGAATTTGAAAATATTAAAGAGGTGAATTTCCTGATGTGGTTCCCAATGATTCTTCTTGCGTTAACTTGTGTAGGATTTGGTGTTTTTGCCACAAACTGGGTTGTGCCAACATTGTTTGAACCTTACACCGGAACCATCAATTTTATAGGTATATGGCAGTCCTCATCGGTTTCCTTACTTGTTCTTATTTCGATAGTACTTGGTGTAATAATCTATCTTATCGGAAATATTAAAAACATGCGTACTGCCGACTCTTTCATTGGCGGAGAATCAATTCGGGAGGAAACAGGATACCCGGTAACTGAATTTTATAACACAATCAGAGAATTAAAACCATTAAACCGGATATACAGCAAAGCAGAAAAAAGAGGATTTGATATATATGACTTATCAAAACAGGGATTTTACGGATTGAATGCTATATTCAGCAAGATGCATACCGGGGTGCTCACGACTTATGCTATCTGGATTTTTGCTGGTTTGATCATACTTGTTCTTTGCTTGCTTTAACAACAAAAACACTTAGATTCTATGGAAATATTATTAACCGTCATATTGGGTTTCATGATTATAGGAGCAATCTACGCGCTCCATGCCAATGACTTGTTATCTGCAGTCATAGCACAGGGAATTGTAGGCTACGGGCTTGTCATCTGTTTTCTTCATCTGAAAGCACCTGACCTGGCAATTGTCCAGATTGTGGTTGAAACGATCACACTGATAATTATGGTAGCAGTGGTTCTGGACAGCAGCAGAAAAGAAATTAAAGCCAAATTAGATTTAAAAGGAATTATCAATATAGTTGCTGCAGTTGTATTCATTGGTTTTCTTGTGTATTTCTTTGATATGGCCACCAGTTCTCTTGATCTTTTTGGAGAGCATTCAATGAGGATGGCGCAAACTTATGTTGAAGAGGGTGCTGAAAAAACAGGAGCGGCAAACCTGGTTAACGGTGTTTTATGGGACTTCAGGGCTTATGACACATTAGGTGAAGCCACAATCCTGTTTACAGCAGCTCTTGGTGTACTAACAGTACTTAGATTAAAAGGAAAAAAATAAAATATATGAAAGGATTAACACCTATAGTAAAAAAAGCTGCACAGTTGATGAGCGGGATCATCTTTGTATATGGAATATACATTGTGACACACGGTCATCTGACTCCCGGAGGAGCATTTGCCGGAGGAATCCTGTTGGCTGGAGCTTTCATCCTATTGATACTGGCATTTGGTAGTGAAGTAATATCCCTGAGAAAAGAAGAAACTGGGTCTTCACTGGCTGAAAGCTTTTCTATTTTGGTTGCATTGATTTTTGCTGTTCTGGGACTCTTTTTGGGAAGTAAAGTATTCTTCAACAATTATTTACCTAAAGGAGAATTGGGAGAACTCTTTAGCGCAGGTGCTATTCCGATTTATAATACACTTATCGGAATTGAAGTAGCTGCAGCAATAGTTACCATATTTCTGGCATTGATAATCTTTAAAGAAGAGGAAGAACAATGATTGTATATATAATGTGTTTCATACTGTTTCTTGTGGGTCTATACGGAATTGTGACCCGGCGTAATCTGATCAAGATAGTTATCAGCTTTACAATTATGGAGTTCAGCGTATTTCTCTTTTTTGTATTAATTGGATATGTTGAAAACGGCGTAGCTCCAATTCTAACGGAAAATTTACCTGAAAATCCGGCATTTGTAGATCCTTTGCCTCAGGCCATGGTGCTGACTGCTATTGTGATCGGATTAGCAACATCGGCTCTTTTATTAGCTATAGCAATCCGGATTTACAAAAAATACGGAACATTTGATATTAGAAAAATCAACAATTTAAGAGGATAAGTTATGAGTAACCTGGTTCCATTATATGTAATTTTACCATTAGCTACAGCCTTTTTAATTCCCATTTTAGGAAGAATTATCAAGGGCTTTCAAAAAACATTGCTTTCATTGGTGCTTCTGTTCCTGACCGTAATCACGGTAATGTTCTTATTCAATGGAATCGATGGAGCAATAACATATACAGTCGGAGGATGGGAGCCTGTTAATGGAATTCCTATTGCCATTTATATGGTTTTTGACGGTTTAAGCGCGCTCTTACTTCTTGTTATTAGTTTAATCGGATTCCTTGCGGCTTTCTATTCCATTTCATATATCAAAAGATATACAGCAGAGAATAACTTCTACGCACTTCTAAGTTTAATGATCGCAGGAATGAACGGAGTTGTTCTCACAGGCGACATGTTCAACCTTTATGTTTTTCTTGAAATTGCGGTTATTGCCTCTTATGCCTTAGTAGCTTTCGGTGTGGAAAAAACAGAACTGGAAGCCTCCTTCAAATATCAAATCCTTGGCGGGGTGGCTTCAATATTAATTTTATTTGCAATTGGACTGCTTTATTGGCAAACAAAAACGTTAAATATAGCTGACATTTCTACGATACTTGCATCAAACAGCAACAATTTCTTCCTGACCTTCACTCAGATACTTCTGATATCAGGATTTGGCTTGAAAGCAGCCATGATACCTTTCCACGCATGGTTACCCGATGCGCACTCATCAGCCCCCTCTCCCATTTCAGCAATGCTGTCAGGGGTGTTGATTAAGGCTGTCGGAATCTATGCAATTTTACGTTTGTTTTTCAATATGTTTGCTATCACCCAGGAAATAAGCATAGCTATAACAGTCATAGGTGTCATTTCAATGGTTGTGGGCGTATTTCTTGCTATTGGCCAATGGGACCTGAAACGCTTGCTGGCATACCACAGCATCAGTCAGATGGGTTATGTGGTCATTGGCATTGGTATGGGCATGCTGATAATAAATAATGGTGGTAACAAAAGCATCGCATCATTAGCAATTGCGGGTGGTTTGTTCCACATGATCAACCATGCTGTATTTAAAGGTTTACTTTTCCTTAATGCCGGAGCTGTAGAATATACAACAGGTACCAGAAACCTTAAAATGATGGGCGGCTTATCAAAATATATGCCTGTTACATCAGCAACTTCATTAGGTGCATCCATGTCGATTTCAGGTATTCCGCCATTCAACGGTTTTTTCAGCAAACTGATTATAGTAATAGCTGCAATCAAAGGTGGATTCTACTTAATTGCAGTATTAGCAATAATAGTAAGTATTGTGACCCTGGCATCGTTCATGAAGTTTCAACGATATGCCTTTTACAATAAAAAAACGTTCACTAAGAAAATAAAAGAGGTGCCTTTCTATATGCAGTTTTCAATGATTGTATTGGTAATTCTTTGTTTGGGACTTAGCCTGTTGGCAATTCCCGGCATCAGGGAAGTTATCCTTACACCTGCTGTGGACGTACTAATGGAAGCAACAAGTTATTCATCATCAATAATCGGTATGTGATATGAGATACTTAACATTATTTATCATAACGCTAATATTCTGGCTTCTAATTACACTAAGCCTTTCGCTGGACAACATTATAGTTGGTGTAATTGCTGCTCTGATAACAAGTTTGCTATTTGGAAATCATTTTGTTAAAGGAGTAGGAAAATTTGCACAACCGCACCGTTATGGCTGGCTATTGCTTTACATCTTTATTTTCTTGTGGGAATGTATAAAAGCAAACTTTGATGTGGCTTACCGTGTATTGCATCCGGCAATGCCAATTAAACCGGGTATTGTGAAAGTAAAACTGGGGGTCAAATCAGACATTGCCAAAACAATGCTGGCAAATTCAATAACTATGACACCAGGAACCATTGCTGTTGATGTTAAAGATGACACCATGTATGTTCATTGGATCTACGTGAGTTCAGATGACCCCGAAGTATATTCGCACAAAGTTTCCGGAAGATTTGAAAAATACATTAAAAAAATATTTGAATGATGGACTTTTTACACATACTCTTATACATACAAATTGGCCTGAGCGTATTTTGTTTATACAGAATCATCAGAGGGCCTTCAATCGCAGATAGAATGGTTGGAATAGATATCTTCGGAATTCTTGTGGTTGGGATTTGTGCAATTCTATCTGTTGTCACCGGGCGTACATACCTGATAGATATAGGTATTGCCTGGGTTATTCTCAGTTTCATCGGCACATTGACGCTTGCAAAATACATTAGTGGTAAAAAATTAAACGAATAATATGGTTAGTACAATCCTTATCGCAATCGGAGTTTTATTCAACCTGTTCGGGTGCATCGGTTTAATCCGGCTTCCGGATGTTTATAACAGGTTGCAATCTGCTACAAAAACAGTTACGTTAGGAACATGGAGTATATTGCTCGGTGTATTGGTTAAATATGGCTTTGTAGCTATCGGAGTAAAAGCTCTGATTGCTATTCCTATTTTATTTTTTGTAGCTACGGTTTCTGCACACGCGCTTGTAAGAGGTTCACACATTTTTGGTATACCTTTAGGTAAAAAAAGTGTTAAAGACGATTATAAGGAGGAAACAAAATGAGACAACCAAAATTAAGGGAATTAAAAGAAGCAATTATCTCGTTGTTCACCCCTGCTTATACAACAAGTTTTCCCAAAAAGGAACATATTCCTTTTGAAAATTTCAGAGGGAAGCCTGTTGTGGATGACAAGAACTGTGTAGGCTGTGAAACTTGCACGAATGTATGTCCGCCTCATGCAATCACGCATGAAGATGACAGAGAAAGAGGCATAAGGGTTATTCGCAGAGATTACGGAAAATGCATATTTTGTGGGCAATGTGAAGAACACTGTATAACAGGAAAAGGTGTAAAACTTTCTGATAAAATATATGATATCACAAGCTTTGACAGGAAAGAAAATGTAGAATACCAGGAAAAAGAATTAATTATCTGCAAAAACTGTGGAGCTGTCATCACAACAAAAGAGCATATTATTTTTATGCATAAAAAGCTTGGACCAAAAGCTTATTCCAATATCATGAATCTTAATATGATTAATGAAAAACTAAAACTGGCAGCAGAAGAAGATACAGATTTTGAACTTTCGGAAGAATTAAAAAGAAGAGATATATTCAATGTACTTTGCCCGAATTGCTTAAGGAAAACTCTTGTGAAAACGCTGACGTAATAACATGAATGCTAATATCTTTCATCAATTCAAACATAAAAAAATTTTGTGTGCGGGCATTGGAAATCAACTAAGGCGCGATGATGGCGTTGGTGTATACATTACGCGTAATTTAACTCATACTGAATTCATTTGCCCGTTATGTGTGGAAGTCAGTATTGAAAACTATATCGGAAGGATCAACCAAACGTATGCAGATTTTCTTCTGCTAATCGATTCAATGGACTTTAATGAACAACCGGGGTATTGGAATCTCTTACCAATAGAAAAAGTTCAGGGCATTACCACCAATACACATAACGTTTCACTGGATAAAGTTAGTGAACTCTTTAACAAACAAACTTATATACTGGGAATCCAGCCGGGTAATTTAAATTTTGGGGAAGAATTGACAGACGAAGTAAAAAATTCTGCAGACAACATAATCAGAGAAATTCAGAATATTTAACTGATATTTAATCCCATAACTATCCAACAAAAAGGAGGCAACTATGAAGTATGATTATTTTTGCCCAATATGTAAGGGTCAGCTACGGGTTGATAACAACCTTGTTTTTACCGCAAAATCAAAAACTAACAAAAAAGGATTGATTTTCCTGAGTCCTGAACTTGGAAATTATACCACCTCAAGACATCCAAAATTTGAAATAGAGGAAGGTGAGGAATATACTTTCCTTTGTCCCATCTGTCATGCCACATTAAACAGGGATAAAACGAATAACCTTGTAAAAGTTTTTATGAGAGATGAAAACGGGAAGGATTACGAAATATTCTTTTCCGGGATTGCAGGTGAAAAATGTACTTATAAAATGCGTGACAGACAAGTTGAAGGGATGGGGCCGGATGCCGAATTATACAAAAAATATTTCGACATTCCGGAGGAAGATAAAAAATACCTTTAACTTGTATTATTTTAAAATCTCCCTAAATTCCGCAATTAGATTAACCTAAAAAATCTATAAAGAACATATAAGGGTTGGTAATTTCTTCTTATATGTCCTTTTATGCTTTATATGATTCTATAAAAAAAGGGACAACCGTTTTAGCTATCCCTTTTTTTATTATAAATCAAGATTTAATTAATATCTGTTACGTTCCTTATAATGTGTGTGAAGAAGCTCATGAGACTTATGTCCAAGAGGTTCACCAAGGTATTCCTTGTATATGGCTTGGATTTCAGGATTTTCATGTGATTTCCTAACCTTCATATTCGAATCCTCTGAATAAATAGCATCTGCACGTTTCTGTCGAATTTCGGGAGTTGTTGGTATTGGCTGACCACCACCACCGAGGCAACCGCCCGGGCAAGCCATAATTTCAATGAAATGCCAGTCTGCTTCGCCATTCTTTACTTTTTGCATCACTTCCCTGGCATTAGTTAAACCGTGGGCAACCACTGTTTTGAGCTCAACACCTTCAAGGAATTTCCACTCATCTTTAGCGCCTTCAATTGTAATTGCGGCTTCACGGACGCCCTCCATTCCACGAACAGGGGTAATATTAAGTCCGTCAAACGGAACTTCTTTCCCTGTAACAATTTCATAAGCAGTACGCAGAGCTGCTTCCATTACACCTCCTGTCGCTCCGAAAATCACAGCGGCACCAGAAGATTCACCCATTATGCTGTCGTACTTGGAATCTTCAAGTCCAAGGAAATCAACACCCGCCTGCCTGATCATCAGTGCAAGTTCACGTGTAGTTAATACATAATCTACATCTTTGTAACCACTGTCTCTCATTTCAGGGCGATCAGCCTCATACTTTTTAGCTGTACAAGGCATTACAGAAACAGAAACTACCTTCTCAGGGTCGAGCTTCTTCTTATCTGTATAATAAGTTTTTGCAAGCGCGCCAAACATTTGTTGTGGTGACTTACAGGTTGACACATTGTCCAGGTATTCAGGATAAGTATGCTCAATAAACTTAATCCAACCTGGTGAACAGGATGTTGTCATCGGTAGCTTCACATTCGGATCTTTATCAACAAGTGCTTTCTTTAGTCTTGTGAGCAACTCGGTCCCTTCTTCCATAATGGTTAAGTCAGCAGACCAGTCGGTATCAAGAACAGAATCAAACCCAATGCGTCTAAGTGCAGTTACCATCTTACCAGTAACTCGCTCACCTACATCAAAACCTAATTCTTCGCCCAGAGCAACACGCACTGCAGGTGCAGTCTGAACCACAACATGTGTGTCTTCATCATAAATTGCGTCATATACCTGATCAACGTAGTTCCTTTCAACCAATGCACCGGTTGGGCAACGATTCACACATTGTCCACAATTTGTACAAACAACATCAATCATTGGATTTTCGAAAAAGGTGGAAATTTTCATTTCACTTCCTTTGTAAGCTACACCCAGGGCACTAACGTGCTGAAGTTCCGTACAGGTACGTACGCAACGCTGACAACGGATACATTTTCCGTCATCCTTAATGATTGAGGGTGAATACTGATCTATAGTGAAATCTTTGTCCGGAACCAGGTCCATAAACAGATAGTCACTGATGATTGTATCAGAAGCAAGTGACTGTAATTCACAATTGTGGTTTTTATAACATTTTGTACAATCTTCTCTGTGTTCAGAAAGCAGAAGATCAATAACGTATCTCCTTGCCTGACGCACTTTTAGCGTATTCGTCATAATCTCCATTCCTTCTTCTGCAAGAGTGGCACAAGAGGCAACGAGATTGTTCGCACCTTTTCTTTCTACCATGCAAACCCTGCAGTTACCTGCTACACATAAATCTTCATGATAACAAAGAGTAGGAATGTGTATATCAAGATTTCTAGCAGCATCAAGAACGGTACTGCCTTTATCAACGCTTACGTCAAATCCGTCTATTTTTAAATTTATTTTATCAGCCATTTTATCGTGTGTTTATTTAATTCAACAAAATATTAGTATATCATTTCCTCTTTAAAGTTATCCACAATAGAGGAGAATGAGTTCGCTACTGATTGCCCCAACCCACATTTAGCAGTTATTTTCATTACTTCAGTCAGTTTCATAAGGGTTTTCAGATAAGTTGTGGGTTGCTCGCCCTTCTTTACGGCTTCTATGCCCTTCAGTAATTGCTGACAACCAACGCGGCAAGGTGTACATTGTCCACAAGATTCTTCACGGAAGAATTCCACATAGTTCTTTAAAACATTATACATGGATCTGGAGCTATTGAAAATCATCATTGAACCTCCTGTAGGCACACCCTCAAATCCAATAATCGTATCATTAAATTTCTTTCTTGGCACACAGAATCCTGCTGCACCACCAACCTGAACTGCTTTCGTATCTCCATCACCAAATTCTTCCACAAATTCTTCAAGCGACATTCCAAGTTCAAGTTCGTAAATTCCTGGTATTGGCGTATCACCGGATACCGAAAACACTTTAGAACCTCGTGAGTCTGAAGTACCTAAATCCTGAAATTTCTGTGAACCAACATTACATATCATAAGTGCGTAAACTAACGTCTCAACATTGTTGATAACAGTTGGTTTTCCGCGGAATCCATTTTGTGTGGGATAGGGAGGTTTATTTCTTGGTTCACCTCGTTTTCCTTCCATAGACTCAAATAAAGCGCTTTCCTCACCACAAATATAAGCGCCACTACCTAATAAGAGGGTAATTCTAAAATCAACACCTAACTCATCAAGTACTTTATGAAATTCATCTAGCTTTTGTTGAATATCATCTTTAAGAAATTCATACTCACCACGTAAATACATGTAGCCTTGTTTTGCACCGATTACATGACCGCAAATAGCCATGCCACCGAACACTTTGAAGGGAACACGTAACAGAATTTCACGGTCTTTGAAAGTACCAGGCTCGCCTTCATCGGCATTACATATTACATACTTTTCAGGATCTTGTTCCTGACTGGTGAATTTCCATTTCAATCCTGTTGGGAAACCAGCGCCTCCTCTACCTCGAAGGCCTGAGTCAAGCATTTCCTGTATAATCTCATCTTTAGGGCGTTGCAAAGTATTTTTTAAAACATCCTTATAACTGCAATCCTCGGTAAAGATTAAATCAACTCTTTTAAGTTTTCTATTATCTGGCATAACGATTGTCTTTTTTTGTTTTTAATTAATCTACTGTTTTCATATATTCATCAATGATCTCACTTACTTTGTCATCGGTTAATTCCGTATAAGCTTTTTCATTGATAAGCATGGCAGGCCCTTTATGGCACCACCCAAGACAATTGGTTTCTAAAAGAGTAAACCTATTGTCTTTAGTGGTTTCACCCACGTTTATTTTCAACAAGTTTTTCAGCGTGTCAAGGATCTCTCGCTTTCCTTTCATATCACAAGTAATCGTACGGCAAACGCGTATTACGTATTTTCCTCTTGGTTCTGTATCCAAAAAGGAATAGAAAGTTGCGGTACCGTAGACCAATGCTGCTGACATGTCAAGTTCTCTGGCTACTTCTGACATAGCTACTTCTGAGACATGTCGCTCTTCTTTAACGATTCCTTGTAAAATTGGAAGCAAACTTTCACGGTCTCTTCCGTGTTTGTCTGCTAAATTCTTTACTAATTCTTTAATTTCAGGCATATCGACAATTTTTAATTTAATTTACTGTTATTTTACTAACACTGTTAAAAAAATAACAGTAAAATTTTTATTAGGTTCTTGATTTTCAAGGTTAAATTTAGGACGGAACCATTACCAAGAACATGATAAAAGTCATAAAGGAAAAGTGATTCGTATATGTTATAGAACATTCATGCAAATAAGTGATCCAATACAAAACTAACAATCAAAAAAAAGAATGAAGGTTAGATCTGACTATTTAAATTCCCTCTAAAGAATTTTAATCTTTTTAATAATTTAATAGTCAGAATGGTTTTAAAACTATCTTTAAAATTTAGTATTTTCATCATTCAAAAAACTAATCAAAATGAAATCATTTGTCTTTACAATTTTATTGATGCTTGTTACTGCTTTAAGCATCATGAGCTCAGAGAATCCTTTATGGATGAGATATCCTGCCATTTCGCCCGATGGAGAAACCATAGTTTTTTCATACCAGGGAGATCTTTACAAAGTCAATTCTGGCGGTGGGCAAGCCAAAATGATAACCTCACATGTTGCATACGACTACAATCCTGTATGGTCCGAAGATAGCGAGTACATAGCGTTTGCTTCTGACCGGCACGGCAATTTTGATGTATATGTAATGCCATCGGAAGGTGGACAGCCCAAAAGGCTTACTTATCACTCTTCGGATGAAATTCCTACAAGTTTTACTCCCGACGGCCAAAATATTCTATTTAAATCCTCTATCCTGGATGATAAAGATAATATACAATTTCCCTCAGGAAGCTTACCGGAGCTATACCAGGTTCCTGCCAACGGAGGAAGGGTTAAGCAAATTCTTACTACCCCCGCTATAGAAGCAAGATTTGACTCTAAGGGGAAACGCATCATTTATCACGATAAAAAAGGATATGAAAATAAATGGAGAAAGCATCACACATCCTCTGTTACAAGAGATATCTGGATATATAATACCGAAAGTAACAAGCATAAAAAACTCACAACCTATAATGGAGAAGACAGGCAGCCCGTTTTTGACAATAATGAAAAACATCTTTTCTATCTCAGTGAACAGTTCAATTCAAATTTCAATATTTGTAAATTTCCGCTTGATAATCCGTCGGACATCACTCAGCTAACTGATTTTACTGATCATCCGGTTCGTTTTCTTTCTGTTACTGATGATAATACTTTATGCTTCGGGTATGATGGCGAAATTTATACCATGAAGGAAAACCAGGCTCCACAAAAAGTAAAAATAGAAATTCTATCAGATTATAAGGAGAATCCGGTGGAATATAAAACTCATCGCAATGGGGCAACAGAAATGGCCTTATCCCCAAATGGCAAAGAACTGGCAATGATCATCAGGGGAGATATATTCGTAACTTCTTCAGATTATGAAACTACAAAACGTATTACGAACACTCCTGAACAGGAAAGATCTGTAAGTTTTTCACCAGATGGCAGGAAGCTACTCTATGCTTCTGAGCGAGAAGGAAGTTGGAATATCTATGAAACGAAGATATCCAGAGAGGAAGAAAAACAATTCAGCCTTTCTACAAAGACTGAAGAAAAACCCATTCTTCTTACTGCTAAAGAAACTTTTCAACCCAGATATTCCCCGGATGGAGAAGAAATTGCCTTTCTCGAGGAACGTACTACCTTAAAAGTGATCAATACACAAACAGGAGAAATCAGAAAAATCCTCGATGGCAAATACAATTACTCATATTCTGATGGAGACCAGTGGTACCGATGGTCTCCCGATGGTGAATGGTTCCTGGTTCAATACTCACCTCAGCATCTGTTCTCTAATGATGTTGCACTGATTGACGCAAACGGAGAACAAAAAATAAAAAATCTCACAAAAAGTGGGTATGATGACAATAAGCCTAAATGGATAATGAATGGAAAAATGATGCTGTGGTTTACAGATCGTAAAGGACTCAGAAGCCACGGAAGCTGGGGAGCCCAATATGATGTGTATGGTATGTTCTTCGATACAGAGGCTTACGAACGTTTCAACATGTCAAAAGAAGAGTATGAAATATACAAGGAAAACCAAAAAGATGAAGAAGAAAAAGACAAAGAGAATAAAACAGAAAAAACAGCCGACCCTGTCAAAATTGAACTTCAAAATATTGATGCCCGCACTGAGCGGTTAACTATACATTCCTCTTCACTGGCTGATGCTATAATGACTCCTGATGGAGAAAAATTATACTACCTAAGCAAATTTGAAGATAAGTATGATTTATGGATGCAAGATTTCATAGAAGAAAAGACAGAAAAAGTAGCCGATCTTAAAGCAAACGGGGGCAATCTGCATATTGATGAAAAAGGCGAAAATCTGTTCATCCAGACACATAATAAAATTGTAAAAATAAACACAAAGGATCATTCTGTTAAACCTGTCACATTCAATGCCTTTGACGAAATCCAAAAACTTCAGGAAAAAGAGTATTTATTTGAACATATCTGGCGGCAGGTAAAAGAGAAGTTTTACGTAAAAGATCTTCATGATGTCGATTGGGATTTTTACAAGAAGGAATATAAAAAGTTCTTGCCTCATATAACAAACAATTACGATTTTGCTGAAATGCTAAGTGAAATGTTAGGAGAACTTAATGCTTCGCATACGGGCGCAAGATATTCTCCTAAACACGAGAATGAAGATAAAACGGCAAGTCTTGGCATATATTTCGACTGGAATTATGACGAAAGCGGTATAAAAATAACTGAAATACTGGATAAAAGTCCGCTTAAAGTAGAAAACACAAAAATTCAGCCTGGTCATATTATTGAAAAAATAGATGGAAGGGAAATTAAAAGTGACATGAATCATTTTCGGTTATTGAATCATAAAGCGGGTAAGAAAGTGCTTCTTACAGTATATGATCCGAAATCAAATAAACGATGGGAAGAGACAGTCGAACCTGTTAACAGAAGAAAAACAGGTCAATGGCTGTATGAAAGGTGGGTTGAGAGGATGCGCCAGAAAACAGAAGAATTATCAGATGGGAAAATTGGTTATGTTCATGTGCGTTCAATGAATGACCGGAGTTTCAGGGAAGTTTATTCCGACTTATTTGGAGAAAATTACCACAAAGAAGCTGT
>CAYFRV010000008.1:0-33325 GCA_964345495.1 uncultured Bacteroidales bacterium
CCAAAAGCTAAAGGCTAAAAGCAAAAGGCAAAACTTGCAGCAAGCACCGGAAATAAGTGTCATGTAAAGGCTGAGTAAATTGGCAAATTCAGAAGTAGAAACAAAATTATAATTAGCATCAGTTTTCTAATGAGTCAGCAGTAGGCACTAAGCACTAAGCACTAAGCAGCGTGAATATGCTGCATGTAAAGGATGAATTAATAATATTAAGGAATTCGCATTTGGCCAATTAAACGATTTTTCAATTCTTAATTTAATTATCGACATCGGAATAAAAACTAATACGATAATAAATTAATCTTATGCAAATAATGGAAATTAATGTGTTTGCCAATTATATGCCGCATGTTTCCGCTGCTTTCTGCAAAGGCAGACTGCCTTCTCATTAGAAAATTGATGCTGATTTTAAATTTGCATCTACTTCTGAATTTGCCTATATGTACGCAAAAACGCAAAATATATACAATAAAAAAACGCATCCAGCTTTTGACCGGATGCGTTTCTTATATTTAGACTTTTAGACTTATTATTCTTCTTCTTCTTCTTCTGGAGTCTCTTTCCCAAGTATAGATTTGAATGTGGAGTTCTCAAAATACTCAACAAATTCCATATCTGTTTTTGCCATTTCTATAAGACTTTCGTCTTCACCAATAGCTGTCCTTAAGTTATTGAACACCTCTGTTTCATTATTATTTTTTGCAGCAATTACAGCTAATAAATAATAATTCATTGCTTTATCATCTTCAAGAGATTTCAGCATTTTCTCTGCATCACCTGCTTTGCCACCTAAAGTTAATGCAAGTGCTGTATTGAATGAGTTGTAATTCTGAAGATAACTTATAGCTGTTTCGTAGTCACCATCTTTGATGTTAATAATACCAAGGTTGTATTTAACTTCTTTACCAGCATCAGTTGCGTCTAAGAAATAATCTTTAGCTTCTTCAATGTTGCCATTTTCAAGTTCAATAACACCTAAGTTGTTGAGAACTTTTGGATTTCCTTCTTTAATTTCATTTGCTTTTTCAAGAGCTTCCCGAGCCTCAGCCAGTTTACCTTGTTTTATTTTCACATAGCCAATGTTGTTATAAGCTCTCATGCATTTTGCATCTTTTTCAGCTGCTAATTCAAATGCTTTGAGCTTTTTATCCAAGTCTTTATATAATTGGTATCCTGCATAAAGCATTTCTTCAACATTAAGCGTATCAGGATTGTTCATTGCAAAATCCTCTATTTCCTCATCAGAGAAACCAACTTGTTCAATTTCAACAGCTAATTCTGATCTTCTTAATTTAGGTAAGATATCTTCTGCAAGAACTTTCCATGTTTTTGACATGTTTTCAAGTTCTTTTTCTCTTACATCAGGGTCATCATACATAGAAAGTACTCTTAAGATAAGGTCTTTATCTTCAATATCAGAGTTTTCTACTAATTTTTTGAAACCTTCCCAGTCTTCTGTAGTTGTTTTAGCTTCATAAAGTTTCTCAGCATCTTCTTTACTCAGCTTCTTATCGCTAACTAATTTTTTCAGGAATCCTTCGGATGAGGATTTTCTTCCTTTTGATAATCTTTCATTAATATCTGTAGGGCCGTCAGGGGATGCGTAAGCTGAAAGTTTTACACCTTTATAATTTTTGTTTTCAGCTTTTTCTACTTCCTTAACAAAATTTTCAAGGTTTTTAATATCTTCCTTGGTGAGCTCTGAATTTCTTAAATTATCTCTTTCTATTTGGTAATGAATGTCTGCGTCTTTTGTGTGAGTTGTCACTCTTATAAATTTATCAGCAGCCATTACTGGTTTTGGGTCCATCATTACCAGGTTTGGAGTTGCTTTGATTCCCTTAGCAACGTTTTGTGCAGGCATTGCAATTGTTTCATCGTCAATAGTTGCTTCTCCTCGCACAACAAGATCTGACATTCGCATGTCTTCTTTGTAATCAAAAGAACCGTTGAATTCTAATTCACCACCAGTTTCATATTTTATTACTTTGTTGTTGGCTTCTACTTTTTCTCCCTGGAATGTTTTGGATTCAAAAGCTTCTTCACCATTATCAAATGTTAAAACTGGTGTAAATTCAACAATAGCGTCTTTGTTGAACCATTCCGGAGGAATATTTCCTTCGATGGAGTATTCTACCTCACCCCCATGCATTTCCAGCACTTTAGGGGTAGATTTAAATTTAAGCGTGCCGTATTCCTCTTTCATTTTGTCAAGGCCACCGCAGCTACTTAAAATAAATACTGCTATAAAAAATGATGTTAAGAGATTTAGTTTTTTCATAATTGCCTCTAATTATTGGTTTTTGAATTAATTTTCTTTTACTTATCAGTACAAACTTAATAATGTTTTCGGTAAAATAAAAATAAATTAATTAAAATTATTTCTCCAAAGCTCGTTAAAGTCTAAAATAGTTCATCCCTTTATGAGGTTTACTGTTAAAAATAATAGACTTAATATTCTGATAATTAGATAAATAATTAATAAAGTCTTTTCCTCTGAGATCGATTACAATATATTTATGATTTTGGTTTTCTTTCATGAATTTGAAATAGCTGTCTTGTATCTTTTGTAAGTAGTGTTCATCTATTTCAAGTTCATATTCCCGTCCTCTTTTAAGTATGTTTTGTTTTAGTTTTTTAGGTTCTTCATGTAGGTAAACGAATAGATCCGGCGAAGGGAGCGATTTGTATATTATATTGAATATTTCTCTGTATAAATTAAATTCAGTGTCTGATAATGTAGCTCGCGCAAATATTAATGATTTGGAAAAATAGAAATCGGCCAGGGTAAATGTTTTAAAAAGGTCTTTGTAACGAAGTTCATTAATTAATTGTTTATACCTGCTCGCTAAAAAAGAAAGCTCAACATGAAAGGAATATTTATCAGGATTTTCATAAAATTTCGGTAAAAATGGATTATCTGCAAATTGCTCAAGTATAAGATTTGCATTAAATTCTTTTGCCAACATTTTTGCAAGCGTGGTTTTTCCTGCTCCAATATTACCTTCTATTGCTACATATTTAAGATCCTGCATTGTTTTCATTTAAAAATGAAAACCCTCTCTAAGATATTCTTTGAGAGAGTTTCATTATAATTTTGTTTCTAAATATTATTTGTTTTATTGAATAAACTATAGCTAATGTTCCTATTTTAATATTTTAATAGGAAGGTTTAATATCCATATTTTTAAAGATAAATGACCACATATCCGCTTCTTCCTGTATTGCTACATTGGTGGCTTTTCCTGCTCCATGGCCTGCTTTCGTCTGGATTCTTATCATTGTTGGATTGTCACCGTTATATTTATCTTGTAGCGTAGCTATGTACTTATAAGAGTGCGCCGGAACTACACGATCGTCATGATCTGACGTCATTGCTAGTATTGCCGGATATTCAGTGTCTTCTTTTATATTATGTAGCGGTGAATAATCGTATAGATTTTCGAAGTGCAGTGAATCCTGACTGGATCCATATTCGTCTTTCCATGCCCATCCAATAGTAAATTTATGATATCTAAGCATATCCATAACCCCTACTTGTGGAACAGCAACTTCGAATAATTCTGGCAGTTGGTTTGTAACTGCTCCTATCAAAAGCCCACCATTTGAGCTACCATGTATTGCTATTTTATTTTTATTGGTATAGTTTGTATCCACCAGATATTCTGCGGCACTTATAAAATCTTCAAATACGTTTTGTTTATTTAGCTTCATACCTTGTTTGTGCCATTTTTCTCCATATTCGCCACCTCCTCTTATATTTGCTAAAGCATAAACACCGCCGTTTTCAAGCCAAATTATATTGCTTTTGCTAAATCTGGGCGTAAGGCTGGCATTGAAACCACCATATCCATATAAAAAGGCCGGATTTTCTCCATTCTTTTTTAAGCCTTTTTTGTGTACCAGAAACATTGGGATTTTTGTTTTGTCTTTACTTTCGTAAAATACCTGTTTGGTTACATATTTATCTGAATTAAAATCTACTTCGGGTTTAAAATAGAGGTTTGTTTTTTTCGAATTCAAATTGTGTTGCCAAATTTGTTTAGGTTCTGTAAACGAAGAAAATGAATAGAACATCTTTTGACTTTCCGGATTTCCAGATATGGAACCTACGCTACCAAGTTGAGGTAGGTCAATTTCATAAAGCTCTTCTCCCAATTGTGAAAATACCTTTAATTTGTTATGTGCATCTTTCATATAGGATGTAATGAGCTTATCGCCAGCAACGGTAACCTTTTGTAATACGTTGTTTTTTTCTGGTATTACCTCCAGCCAGTTCCCTACATCTTTCTTTTGTACGTCAATTCTGACTAATTTATATTTTGGGGCTTTATAATTTGTATGTACAATAAGCTGATCACCTGAATGGCCTATAATATCGTATTCGTATCTAAAACTTGTTGTGAGCTTAACAAAAGTGTCGTTTTTTTTCAGGTTTTTCACAAAAATATTATTTCCATGAGTAGATTTGGATTCATAGATATAAAGATATTTTTCATCTCTTGAAACTTCTGCTCTATAATTTCTTTCCGGATGACTGGGTTTATTAAATACGATATTGTCATCTTTTTGATTTGTTCCCAGCTTATGATAAAAGACTTTGTGGTTTTTATTTACCTGTGAATGTTGTTTCTTTTCTTCGGGTTTGTCATAGCGGCTATAATAAAAACCATCTTTATACCATGCAATTTCTGAAAACTTCACCCATTTCAGGTGATCCTCCAGCGTTGTATCTTCCTCCAGGTCTTTGACGTGTATTTCACGCCAGTCAGATCCGCTTTTTGAGATGGCATAAGCAATATATTTGCCATCATTTGATACTTTATAGGATGCCAGTGATATGGAACCATCTTCTGAAAACGTGTTTGGGTCCAATACCATTTTTTCCTCTGATTGCAGGTTTTCTTTCATATATAACACATCGTGATTCTGCAATCCATCGTTTTTAAAGTAGAAGTAGTTCCCTCCTTTTAATTTTGGAGTACTGACTTTTTTATAGTTCCAGACTTCTTTCAGTCGATTCTTTATTTTGTTTCTGAAAGGGATGTTTTCTAAATAGTTAAAGGTAACTTCATTCTGTTTCTTTACCCAGTTTCTGACTGCTTGAGATGTATCGTTTTCAAGCCACCTGTAAGGATCAGGAACATCTTTGCCGAAATAGTTGTCTACGATATCTCCCTTTTTGGTTTCAGGGTATTCAAATTTATTATTATTGCAAGAAAAGAAGATAAGAGCAATAAAGACAGGTAATAATATTTTTTTTGTTTTCATTTTGAGCTTTTTATGGTTATTTTCTGACTTTTTCCTTTCGAGTAAATATATAAAAGAAATTGTGAAATTTCAAAAACATGCAGGGGTTTAGTTTTCTGGTTTTTCGCTGTATTTGCAAGCACCTAAATTCTCAGGTAAATTCTAATAAAAACAAATGGTTCCTTGCGCGGAGTGCGTGATCTATAAAAAAACAGCCAATAACGTATTTGCTATTGGCTGTTTTTTTTATTACATGGAATTTGTGTTATTCCTTCTTTTCACGATCTTTTTGATGACTGTTTTTGTCATCTTTGGGTAATAATGCTTTTCTTGACAAGCGAAGGTTACCTGTTTTCTTGTCAATTTCGATTAATTTGACCTTCACTGTGTCGCCTTCTTTTAAGACATCTTCAACATTATTTGTTCGTTTCCAGTCGATTTCAGATATATGCAATAATCCTTCTCTGTTTGGAATGATTTCAACGAAAGCACCAAAGGAAACCACTGATTTTACAATGCCTTCATAAACTTTTCCTTCTTCCGGCACTTCAATGATAGCCTCGATCTTTTCAATTGCTTTTTTTACATTTTCCTGATTTTCTCCGAAAACAGCTACTTTACCTACATTATCTTCTTGTTCAATTGTAATTGTAGATTCTGTTTCTTCCTGAATTTTTTGAATTACTTTTCCACCCGGGCCAATTAATGAGCCTATCATGTCTTTTGGTATAGTTATCTGCTCTAATCTTGGCGTGTGTGGTTTCAGTTCTGGTCTTGGTTCTGAGATGGTTTCTTTCATCTTATTCAAAATGGAAAGTCTGCCTTCTTTTGATTGATCAAGAGCTTTTTCCATAATATCATAAGAAAGGCCGGAGATTTTAATGTCCATTTGACAAGCTGTGATGCCATCTTCTGTTCCTGTAACTTTAAAGTCCATGTCTCCGAGGTGATCTTCATCACCAAGAATGTCGGAAAGAACTGCATAATTTCCGGTTTCGTCTGTGATTAAACCCATTGCAATTCCTGAAACCGGTTTTTTCATGTCTACACCTGCATCCATCAGTGCAAGTGTTCCTGCACATACTGTTGCCATTGAAGATGAACCGTTTGACTCTAATATGTCTGAAACAATTCGAATTGCATAAGGACTGGTTTCAACTGGCACCATACCTTTTAATGCACGATGTGCCAGATTGCCGTGGCCAACTTCTCTTCGGCTTACTCCTCTGATTGGTTTGGCGTCGCCAGTTGAGAACGGCGGAAAATTGTAATGCAGCACAAATTTTTCTGTGCCTTGTACCAATACTTCGTCAATAACCTGCTCATCAAGTTTTGTTCCAAGCGTAACAGTGGTGAGTGATTGAGTTTCTCCTCTGGTAAATATTGCAGAACCGTGTGCTGCGGGAAGATAGTCAATTTCACACCATATCGGCCTAATCTCATCAAATTTTCTTCCATCTACACGAACTTGTTCTTTCAGCATCAAATTTCTGATGGCTTCTTTTTCAACATCGTGGAAGTATTTGCCAATTAAAGATGTATTGACTTCCTCTTCACCTTTTTCTTCAATTTGTTTATTAGTAAATTCCTCTTTTATCTCATCTAAGGCATTTGACCTTTCGTGTTTACCCTGATGAGTTTTTGCAGCTTCGTATATTTTGTCGTAAAGCTCGTTGTTTATTAAGTTTCTGAGCTCTTCATCTTGTTCTTCATGCTCATATTCTCTTTGAGTTAGCTTTAACTCGTCTGCTATCTCTTGTTGAGCGACACATTGCATTTTTATTGCTTCATGAGCGAATTTTATTGCTTCAAGCATTTCCGTTTCTGATACTTCGCTCATCTCTCCCTCAACCATCATAACATGCTCCATCTTGGCGCCTACGATAATGTCCATGTCTGCCTTTTCCAATTCGGAGAATGTCGGGTTTATTTTTAAGTGTCCATCAACACGTCCAACTCGTACTTCTGAAAGTGGCCCGTTAAATGGTATATCGGAAACTGCAAGTGCTGCAGATGCTGCTAAGCCTGCCAGTGAATTTGGAGGAATCTCTTTATCTGCTGATATGAGAGATACATTTACAAATGTTTCTGCATGATAATCTTCCGGGAATAACGGTCTTAGTGCTCTGTCTATTAACCTTGCAATCAGGATTTCATGATCTGATGGTCTTGTTTCTCTTTTTAGGAAACCGCCGGGAAAACGCCCGAAAGAAGCGAACTTTTCTCTATATTCTACAGTGAGTGGCATGAAATCCATGCCTTCTTTTGCTTCTTTTGCGGAGACTACTGTGGCAAGAATTTTTGTTCTTCCCATTGAAATCACTGCTGCTCCATCGGCTTGCTTTGCTAATTTGCCGGTTTCAATGGTGATTTCTCTTCCTTCCCCTAAATCAATTGTTTTTTGGATAGGTGTGTTCATAAAATTAAATTTTCTTGGTAAGATATAAATAAATTGATGGAGTCAATAAAAGAATAAAAAAAGGCAATTCAGGGATTGCCTTTTTTTTGTTATTTACGTAAATTAAGCTTTTTAATGATCGCTCGATACCTTTCGATATCGTTGTTTTTCAAATAGTTTAATAAACTTCTTCTTTTGCCTACAAGTTTTAAAAGTGCTCTTCTTGTGTTAATGTCTTTTTTGTGGCTACGGAGGTGTTCTGTTAGATCTATTATTCTTGTTGTGAATAATGCTATCTGACTTTCCGGAGTTCCGGTTTTATTCTCATCTCCTCCGTATTCTTTAAAAATCTCTTTCTTTTTTTCTGCTGTTAACATAATATTTCCATTTGAATAAGTTAATCCACTAAAAATGATTTGCAAAAGTATTTAATTTTTTTTTCTTTCCAATAATTATCTAATAAAAAGTTGCATGTATTTATTTTTTCTTAAAAAAACCGTATGACAGGTTATATGTTATTTATATGACGATATAGTTTTTTTACAGTGATAGTTTATTCATTCTTTTTTTTGATTAATTAACTGATTTCCAATTTTGCAATCCAGGCATTTTTTTTGCTCACAGTAATTATTTTTTAAATGCATTAAAGCTTGAGTCTGATATGCATTGTCTTGATTGATACCCAGCTTTCCCCATTTTTTTGTAATTCTGTTGTTTTCAGCCGGCAAATCATGTAAAAACCGGATCGCCTTATCTTTATATTCTGGTTTATTTTTTTTCTCTCCAAAAATAAAAAGAAAAGGGATTACTGTATTAATTATAATAGTGATAATTGCTTGTTTCCCAAGCTTTTTTTGACGTTCTGGCGAGTCTTTTCTGAATGTATAATGGTTTTGCCAGTATCCGTCTAATTCAATGTCAAATAAAGTAAAAAGTTCATTTAAACTTGAAATTTCCAGTATTCTGGAGAATAACTTGTTGGAACGATAAATTAGTTTAGCAAATTGCGCAATTCGTATGGTGGGAAAATTTATCGGCCGCAGTTTAGAGAATTTCCAAAGGTGGTTTTCAATTGGGGTTAATTGAAAACGATGCTGTAGATATTCATACTCTTTTTTTAATTCTAAGTAATACAAATCTTCTGTCAGTTGAGATTCAAAAAAGCCGCCTTGTCCGAAAAATAATGCTTCTAATTGAGTTAAATTGTCTTTGCATTTTGCCATGTATTTGATGGGAAGCGATTTGGCTAATAATTCAAAGGGTTCGCCATTTGTTTTGAAACCGAAGTTTCTTGCCAGCTTTTGATAGAAAGTGGTTTCCCAGTCGTTTTTATTTGCTTTTAATACAGTATTTATATTGTTATATTTACTTTCGATTCTTTCAACTCCAAGTTTATCTATCCAGAAAACAAGTGTCAGCGGATCAATAAGAGAAATTTTATCCTGGCATGCTATCCATTGCTCGCTGTCCAGCAAATTTTGATAATTATTTAGCAGATTCCGGTTGAAGTTTATTTCGATTGTTGGTATTTGGCTTCCATTTGTTCGTTTGACCTTTTGATCATTGAAAAGGACTACTTGTAAAATAACGTTGTCATAAGTCTTATTTTGATGATGGTCATGCCTGTACCAATCGGATGAGCGTATATGTATTTCTATATTCCCGGCCCATATGGTATCATCTATTTTGATTTTTGCATTGAAAAAATCGGGTCCGGCGTCCTGATTGTGCTGGCCGGGAGTTAATATTTCTATTTGTTCTCCTTCCTGAGTGGTTAGATTTGTTTGGTCAAAATATCTGTATTTCCACACATAATGAAGAAAAGCTTCCGGAACGTTTTTCATTTGGATTTTTTAATTTCACGAAATATCAAATATACAAAAACTTTTAAATAATCTTATGTTTGATTAGTTGACTTTCCATGCTTTGCTGTAGTTTTTCAGCTTCTTTTGCTGCAGAATCTGCAAATGTTTTTGACTGATCTTTAAATATGATGGATCTGGATGAATTCACCAGCAAACCGCATTTGTCGTTCATTCCGCTATCGGAAACTTTTTCCAGACTGCCTCCCTGAGCTCCAATGCCCGGGACAAGAAGAAAATGATGTGGGATAATGTCCCGTATGGTTTTTATTTGTTCGTTTTTTGTTGCACCAACTACAAACATCGTGTTGTCTGTTGTGCCCCATTTGCTGGAGGTGTTTATGACACTTTCATAAAGATGCTTATTTTCTTGTACTGAACAGTGAAGCTGAAAGTCAGAGGCTCCTTCGTTTGATGTTAACCCCAGGATGATGACCCACTTTTCAGGGAATTCCAAAAAAGGTTGGATGGAGTCTTTGCCCATATAGGGAGCAACCGTAATTGCGTCAAAAGGCATTTGATCAAAAAAAGCCTTAGCATACATTTTTGATGTATTGCCAATGTCGCCTCTTTTTGCATCAGCAATCAGGAAAATATCCGGGTAGTTTGATTTAATGTATTGTGCTGTTTGGCTTAAAAACTCCCATCCCTTTACACCAAGTGCTTCGTAAAAAGCTGTATTGATTTTGTAAGCCACACAATTTTGGTGGGTTTGATCAATAATTGCTTTATTAAAAAGAAAAACGGATTCTTGTTCTTTTTGAAGATGTTCAGGAATCTTATGGATATCAGAGTCTAAGCCAATGCACAGATAGCTTTTTTTCTTTTGTATTTCGCTGTAGAGTTTTTTACTGTCCATACTAAGCTTCTAAACCGGTTTCTTTGAGTCTCTCTGCGTTTTCCTCCATTCGCAATTTATCAATAATTTCCTGTATGTTTCCGTCCATTGTTGAATCGAGATTGTAGAGGGTTAAGTTTATTCTGTGATCTGTAACTCTCCCTTGCGGAAAGTTATATGTACGTATCTTTGCAGAACGGTCACCTGAGGAAACCATTGTTTTTCTTTGCGAGGCAATTTCTTCATTTCTTTTTTGCAGCTCCAGGTTGTACAGTCTCGATCTTAATTCGGCTTTTGCTTTGTTCAGGTTTTTTAGCTGCGACTTTTCATCCTGGCAGGTTACTACGATTCCTGTTGGAATGTGTGTCAGACGAATCGCAGAGTATGTAGTGTTAACCGACTGGCCTCCTGGTCCTGATGACATAAATACGTCCTTACGGATTTCTTCATCTTTGAGTTCAATGTCAACATCTTCTGCTTCAGGTAATACAGCTACGCTTGCCGCAGAAGTGTGTACGCGTCCCTGAGTTTCGGTTTGCGGAACTCGCTGCACCCTGTGTACTCCGGATTCATATTTCAGTGTTCCGTAAACATCTTCTCCGCTTACCTTCATTACAATTTCTTTGAAACCGCCAACAGTTCCTTCAGATGCGTGTGTAAGATTTACCTTCCAGTTTTTTTGCTCACAATATTTAAGATACATTCGATAGAGGTCGCCGGCAAATATACTGGCTTCATCTCCTCCTGTTCCTGCTCTTATTTCCAGAATGGCATTTTTCTCATCTTCCGGGTCTTTTGGAATAAGAAGCATTTTGATTTTTTGTTCTAATGGCTCCTTTCTTTTGTTGAGCTCTTCAAGCTCATGTTTGGCCATTTCTTTAAGTTCATCTTCTTCACCGCTTTCAATTATTTCTTTGGCAGATCGAATATTGTCCAGAAGATTTTTATATTCTTCATACGCTTCTATAATTGGCTCTAAATCCTTATATTCTTTGTTTAATTTGATGTATCTATTCATATCACCCATCACTTCAGGGTCGGTGATCAGCTCTTTCACTTCTTCAAACCTATGCTTAACGCCTTCAAGTTTTTCAAGAATCATGTTTTTATTTTCGGTCATAATTCACTTTTTAAATCTGTTTTTTTAGTTAAATCGAATATTAGATGATTAAATATATTCGAATTCTCCATGCGGAGATTTGATTGTAAGTTTCTTTCCATCTGATTTATAGCACTCTCCGATGATCTGTGCATCGATGCCAAACTCTTTAGCTATTTGTATAATGTCTTCTGCAAAGTCCTGATATACATACATTTCAAATCTGTGTCCCATATTGAACACCTGGTACATTTCTTTCCAGTCCGTTCCCGATTCTTGTTTGATTATATTAAAAACTTCGGGGGTTTCAAACATATTGTCTTTAATTACATGAAGATTATCAATGAAGTTCAGGACTTTAGTTTGTGCGCCTCCTGTGCAATGGATCATTCCATGAATTACCGGGTGATAATGTTTAATTACCTCTTTAATTACAGGAGCATACGTACGGGTAGGAGAGAGGACAAGTTTTCCTGCGTCGAGTCCTAGTTTTTCGATTTCATCAGTGAGTTTGTATGAACCTGAATATACCAGTTCAGATGGAATATCCGGGTCGAAAGCTTCCGGATATTTTTGTGCAAGATAATTTGCAAATACATCGTGCCTGGCTGAAGTTAAGCCATTGCTTCCTATGCCGCTGTTGTATTCTTGTTCGTAATTTGCTTTTCCTGACGAAGAAAGTCCAATAATGACGTCTCCGGATTGGATGTTGTTATTGTCAATTACTTTCTTTTTTTCCATTCTAGCTGTTACTGTGGAGTCCAGAATGAGCGTTCTGACAATATCACCGACATCTGCCGTTTCTCCTCCTGTTGAGTATATGTTTATTCCTAAATCTCTCAGGTGAGCTAATATTTCTTCTGTTCCGTTGATTATGGTTGAAATTACTTCTCCCGGAATTTTATTCTTATTTCTCCCTATAGTGGAAGAGAGAAGAATATTATCATAGGCTCCGACGCATAAAAGGTCATCCAGGTTCATTACGATTGCATCTTGTGCAATGCCTTTCCATACCGATAAATCGTTTGTTTCTTTCCAGTAGAGATAAGCAAGTGCAGATTTTGTCCCTGCTCCGTCGGCATGCATAATATTGCAGTAATCGTTGTTGCCTCCGAGGATGTCCGGTATGATTTTACAGAAAGCTCCGGGAAAGAGCCCCTTGTCAATGTTTTTTATTGAGTCGTGTACATCTTCTTTTGAGGCAGATACACCTCTTTTATTATACCTGGTGTCGTTTGACATTGTTTCTTTGTTTTGAGCACAAAATTACGAATTCAAACCGATTAAAAAGAACAAAATTATATGTTTTTAATTTGCAGGTATATTCGGTGAGAATTTTATTTTAAAGGAGAATGTTTATTTGTTAAATTATTTCTTATAGTTCAATCATAAAAAAATCCCGCCAAATTAAGACGGGATTTTTATAATAACATTTTAGCTTATTTAGGGTTGAAAATCTGTTGCTATAACTTTGAACTCGGTTCTTCTGTTAATTTGGTGAGCTTCTTCTTTTTGTTCTTCTGTTTCCAGATTTTTGATAAACTCTTCGGTCAACACATCTCCTTCATTCAGAAAATCGTATTCAGCTGCAAGATTCGCATCTATTTCTTTGGGTTTAGTTGCAGCATAACCTTTTGCTCTTAACCTTGCAGGATCGATTCCGTTGTCGATCAGGTAATTTACAACAGATTCCGCTCTTTTAGTTGATAATTCTACGTTTGCCCAATGTTCGCCTCTGAAGTCTGTGTGGGATCTAAGTTCAATAACTACGCGTGGATTATCGTTGAGCGTTTCAACGAGGTTATCAAGAGCTTTTTTGGATTCTTCCCTGAGGTCCCATTTTGCGAAATCATAGAATATATTTGGTAGTTCGATGGGTTCTTTTATTGAAGACAGCAAAATTTCGGGTTCGAATACCTTGCTCTCTTCCAGTCCTTTGGTAGAAGCCTTTCCTTTGTTGGTCAGGAAGTTTTTCTTTGAGGCTACAAAAACATAGTCAGTAGCGGGTCTTAGCATAAATTTAAAGGTTCCGTCTTCATTTGTTTCTGAGCTCATTGTCATTCCATCACTTCCAACCAATTTAACACTGGCATTTTCAATTGGTTCTTCCGTTTTTTTGTTTTTAACTACGCCCTCAACACTAAACTTTAGAGGTGGCAACACAAAAGAGAAAATCTTGTCATCTCCGCGTTTACGAGAGGAAGTAAAGAAACCTTTTTCTTTTTCATCCTGAAATACAATGCCAAAATCGTCATGTGTGGAATTTATAGGATAACGCATATTTTCAATTTTCCATGATCCATTTGACTGTTGGGTTGCTTTAAATATATCTAATCCGCCCATTCCCAGGTGAGCATCTGAAGAAAAATATAGTGTTCCGTCGGAATGAATAAAAGGGAAAACTTCTTTTCCTGCAGTATTTATATTACTTCCAAGGTTTATCGGTTCACTCCATTCTTCGCCTTCTTTGTTAATTTTCCAGATGTCAGTCTGTCCATATCCACCGGGTAGGTTAGCTGCAAAGTAAAGAGTAGACCCGTCATCAGATATTGATGGATGAGCCACAACAAGACTATCTTCAGCAATTGTCAGCCCTTCAGGTTTTTCCCATTCTTCTCCGTTTCTGTTGGTTCTCATTATTTTGCATCCGAGCATTTTTTTCTTATTAACCTCACATCGGGTGAAAAACATGGTATTATAATCCCCGGTAAATGATGTAGCGCCTTCTTCCACCTCAGTATTAATTTTGCTTGAAGCACCCTCCGGCTGGCTCCATCTGCCGGACATATCTTGTTGAGAGTAAAAAATATCGGCGAAATGTTCGCCGGTACCTCCGTGTTTTTCATCTCCTGTAGCTTCTTCCCGGGATGATGTGAAATAAATTTCGTTGTAACCGGATTTTGAATATGTTGGGCAATAGTCATTATAGCGAGAATTGATAAATCTCATTTCTTCTACCTTATATCCACTAGGGTTTTCCTTCCATTTCTGGGCTTTTTCACAGGACTTTATGCCAATTTTCCCTCTGGGGTCGTCCGGAACCTTTTCATTGTAGATTTCATAGTTTTTTTTCGCTTCTTCAAAGTCTTCGTTGGTTTTCAAAGCATTGGCATAATAAAGATATATTTTAGGATTGTCGTATTCTTTTTTTATGGCATTGTTATACCAAAGCTCTGCTTTTCTAGGTTGACCTGTTTTTCGATAGCATTCTGCAAGCTTAAAAACGATTTCAGCTTTTATTTCTTTACCCTGAATTTTGTCATAAGCTTCCCTGTATTGATCAACAGCTTTGATGTATTGTCCAGCCTTATATGATTCTTCAGCTCTGTTGTAAAACTTCATTTGAGCTTTGGCTGAATTTAAGAGAAATAATCCTAACGTTATTAAAAGTAAAATTCGTTTGAAATTCATTATCTGAGAAGTTTATTTTTCAAATATTAATACATTAAACGGAACGGATTTTTGTTTATTTCCTTGATGCTCCATATTAATCTCCGTAAATGTATATAATTTTCATCAGAATAAAAAGATTGATAATCAAAACTAATTAACGCGTAAATAACATTTCCCTGTATTTTGGAAATGGCCATATTTCATCATCAACTATTATTTCCAGTTTGTCTGTGTGATGACGGATTTCAGAAAAATAAGAAGCTATTTTCTGCTCATAGGCTAATGCTTTTGATTTAGCATCTTCTATTTGGTTAGCCTCTTTTCTCTCATTGATCATATTAACCACATTTTCGCGGATTTTATTTATATGATCGGAAATGCGTCTTACTGTATCCATTTGGTGCTGAGCCATTTCTTTGAATTCATCTTCCGGATAAATATCTTTTAAATATTTGATATTTTCCAGTAATGTGTTTTGATATTTTATTGCTGTCGGAATAACATGATTTACCGCCAGGTCACCCAAAACTCTGGATTCAATTTGAGTTCGTTTGGCATATTGCTCCAGCCGGATTTCCTTTCTTGCTTTGAGTTCTTTAGGTGAAAGGATATTGTTTTTTGAAAAGAGTTCAGTAGTCTTGGGAGTCAGAAATGCCTCGAGCGCTTCGGGTATTGATGAAATGTTAGAAAGCCCGCGCTTCTCAGCTTCCTTAATCCATTCCTGGCTATATCCGTCCCCTTCGAAACGAATGTTTTTCGATTCCTGGATGTACCGTTTCAGAACCCGGAAAATCGCCTCATCTTTTTTAATATCCTTTTCTTCGATGATTTGATCCACATCATTTTTGAAATTTGTTAACTGGTCAGCTACTGCTGTATTGATAGCTATCATTGGTGAAGCCACATTTGCTGTTGAGCCTACAGCTCTAAATTCAAAGCGGTTACCTGTAAAAGCAAAGGGAGAAGTTCGGTTCCTGTCTGTATTGTCTAACAATATTTCGGGAATTTTTCCAATGTCCAGTTTTAATTCACCTTTTTCTTCCGGGGTCATTTTTGAATTGTCTACTCGTTCCTCCAGTTCTTGTAACATTTTACTTAGTTTATTGCCTATAAATACGGAGATGATTGAAGGAGGTGCTTCGTTAGCGCCAAGCCTGTGTTCATTACCGGTGAAGGCTATGCTTGCTCTTAAGAGATCAGCATGTTCCCAGACGGCTTTAATTATGTTGATAAGGAACGTTATAAACTGAAAGTTGTTTTTGGGAGTCTTCCCCGGTGCCAGTAGATTTTTGCCTGTATCTGTCATCAATGACCAGTTGTTGTGTTTCCCTGAGCCGTTAATTCCTTTGAACGGTTTTTCATGAAAAAGGACACGGAAACTATGCTTTTTCGCTACCTTTTCCATTAGTGTCATTAGCATTTGGTTGTGATCTGCAGACAGATTGGCCTCTTCATAACGCGGTGCGCATTCGAACTGATTCGGTGCTACTTCGTTATGCCGGGTTTTTATTGGAATGCCCAGTTTGTAGGCTTCTATTTCAAATTCGCGCATATAGTTTTTAACTCTGTCGGTGAGAGAGCCGAAATAGTGGTCATTTAATTGCTGATCTTTTGCTGAAGCATGGCCAAGCAAAGTTCGTCCCGTTAAAAAAAGATCCGGTCGGGCATTATAAAAAGCATCATCGATAAGGAAGTATTCTTGTTCCCAGCCCAGTGTAATATTTACTTTGTTGATGTTTTTATTGAAATACTGACAGACGTCAGTCGCAGCCTTGTCAATATAGTTTAGTGATTTGATTAATGGAGTTTTATAGTCCAGCGCTTCGCCGTTATAAGAGACGAAGATTGTAGGGATGCATAAAGTTCTGCCGTATACGAAGGCCGGGGATGAGGGATCCCATGCCGTGTAGCCTCTGGCTTCAAATGTGTTTCGCAAGCCTCCGCTGGGAAAACTGGATGCATCAGATTCCTGCTGAACAAGCATATCTCCCTGGAAATTTTCCAATATTCCTCCGTTATCAGTGGGTTCGAAAAAAGCATCATGTTTTTCTGCAGTAGCGCCACTAAGGGGATGAAACCAGTGTGTATAGTGAGTTGCCCCGCGATCTACTGCCCATGCTTTCATTCCTGAAGCTACCTGGTTTGCAAAATTTCTGTCAATCTTAATACCTTTTTCTATAGCTTCTAAAACATTGTCGTAAGCTTCCTGTGAGAGATATTCCTGCATCTTTTGCTTGTCAAAAACATTCTCGCCGAAGTATTGAGATGTTTTAACTGCAGGTAGTTCTACATCAAGCGGTTTTCTTTTTACAACTTCTTCGATGGCTTTAAATCTAACTGTGGACATAATACCCCCTTTATTTTAATAATGTTATTATGCAAAATTATAAATTATTTGAACAACCCCCTAAAAAAATAAGGGTTATTTTGGTAAAATGTTAAAAATTTAAAAAATATGTATGATTTTAAAGGGGTAAATAAAAAAACATCCGATGCTTTTGCAAGCACCGGATGTTTTTTTGATTTGTAGAGTCCTCTCAAAAAAGGTAGTTAGGTTATCAAGCGCTGAAAAACAGCTTTGCTCCCAGTCCGGCAACTGCCGGATGGCTGGCTTTTAGCTGCTTTTTCCGGCAATTGCCGAATTTGGATAAAATAGCTGAAAACCATATAAAATCTTTTTTAGAACAGACTCATTGTAATAATTTATTATTTGCCGATTTCAGCAAATTTTTCGTAAAAATGTACTATGGTTTCAATGCCGTTGTAAAATTGCTTCAGTGGGAAATTTTCATTTGGTGAATGAATGGCATCAGATTCCAGTCCAAATCCGATAAGAACAGATTTGATGTCCAAAATTTGTTCGAATGCAGCTATAATTGGAATACTGCCACCGCTTCTCACTGGTATTGGGGCTTTGTTATAAGTTTTTTCCATTGCATAGCTGGCAGCTTTGTATGCCGGCAGTTCAATCGGGCAAACATATCCCAGGCCGCCATGTAGAGCTTGTACGTCTACCTTTACGGTATTTGGGGCTATTTTTTCAATATAGTCTTTGAATAGCTGACTGATTTTTTCATTGTTTTGATTTGGAACCAGTCGCATTGAAATTTTTGCGCCGGCAGTAGAAGGAAGCACTGTTTTTGCTCCTTCACCTGTATAACCACTCCACATGCCGTTAACATCCAATGAAGGCCTGCTTCCGGTTCTTTCAATAGTGGTATAACCTTTTTCACCATCTACTTCTTCGACATCAAGAGATTTCTTGTATTCTTCCAGGTCGAAGGGCGCTTTGTTCATCTCTTTTCTTTCTTCTTCACTTGCTTCTAATACATCATCATAGAAGCCAGGAATGGTTATGCGGTTGTTTTCGTCTTTAAGTTTTGCTATCATTTCAGCCAGCACATTTGCAGGATTTGCCACGGCACCGCCAAAAATACCTGAGTGCAGGTCTTTATTGGGGCCTGTAACATTTACTTCCATATAAGCAAGTCCTCTGAGCCCTGTAGTGATTGAAGGTGTATCTTCTCCCATCATACTTGTGTCGGAAACAAGAATTGTGTCTGCCTGCAACATATCTTTGTGCTGCTCACAGAATTTGCTAAGGCTTGGTGAACCTATTTCTTCTTCTCCTTCAAGCATGAATTTCACATTGCAATTTAATTTACCGCTTTGAGTGAGGTATTCAAAAGCTTTGATATGCATGAATGATTGGCCTTTGTCATCATCTGCACCGCGTGCATAGATTTTGCCATCACGAATTTCCGGTTCAAAAGGCTGGCTGTCCCATTTTTCAATCGGGTCTACGGGCATTACGTCATAATGGCCGTAAACAAGCACTGTGGGTTTGTTTTTATCTATTATTTTTTCTGCATATACTACAGGATTGCCATCTGTTGGCATTACTTCCGCTTTGTCGGCACCCGCATCAATAATTTTCTTTTTAAGGTGCTCTGCGGCCTTTTTCATGTCATCTTTATGATCTTTTTCTGAGCTTATCGACGGAATTCGGATAACTTCAAACAGTTCATCCAAAAATCGTTGCTTGTTGTCTTCGATATACTTTTTAATGTCTTCCATATAACAAAATTTTAGTTTTTATTTATAATGGTCGAAGATAAGAAATCTTTGTGATTTTTCTGGAATTTTTCAGACTGTTGAAGTTGTAATGGTTTCTAGATGTATTTGAGTGTTACTTCTTTGAGAAATTTGTTTTCAAGTGTCTCGGCTATTCTTTTAACTACAGTCCTTCTGATTTCCAAATCTACCGGCAAATTTGGATCCTGATGAGCTTCATTTATTTTTGTTCCGATCATAAAATGAATCTCATCGCTGTCCTTTAGTAATTTTACGATTTGGTCTGCAGGTCCTTTTTTCAGAACCGTACTGTTAGTGTAATTTTTTAGAATGTCAGCCACTTTGCTTAAGGTAAGTATTCCTTCTGTTACTAAATCTACCCCCGACATGTATGAGATAGGAGGGAGGTCGGGGTCTTCAAATTCGAAACTGTCTTCAATTTCCAATCCAAGCTCTCTTGCAATGATATCGCCTGTAGTGGCGCCTGATATGATTTTTTTCCCTTTATAATTTTTAACCGTTTCGGCTAGTTCCTTATCTTTTTCCTGGTAATATGGAGGCCCGGTGCAAATGAGCAGTCTTCTGGGTTCTCTGAAATATACGGTGCCGCAGCTTGTATCATCTTTAGCGTGATATTGGTCATTTTGGTAGGCCATGTTCACTACCTTCAGAGAGAGTCGGTCTGCCGAAATTCCGGGATTGTTTTTCACCAGTCTTCTGACAAATTCAATATAGTTTTCCTGTCCCCAGCCGAAAGGATATTTTTCGCTTCCTAAGCCGGATTGAACAATGCCATCCGAGCAAAACACAATACGGTCTTCTTTTTGGGCTTTGAAAGAACAGCTTTTCAATTCCTTGCCTTTATTTTCTTCACTTTCCAGGATAATGCTTTTCCATTCAGGTTGGAATAGCTGATCATTACGTAAAATAATCGTTTCAGGATTGTCATATTCCAGAATTGTGGTAAGGCCATCTTGCTCAATATCTATAATGGTGAATGTGGCGTAGCTGATCTTACGTTTGTTATCCACAGGCAGGGTGTTCATTATGATTTCCGCAATTTTTTGTACGTCCTTATGTTCTTTAGTGAAATTCATAGCCATTGTAGCTGTCAATGTAGCGAGAACGTTTGCTTTGACACCGTGCCCAACGCCATCAGACAATACAATGATTAAGCGGTTTTCTTCTTTGAATTTATCTGATAGAAACACATCTCCACAGATGCGTTCGTTTTCGTGATTCTTTTGCTGAACGTCAACTTCTATATGGAAATCTTTATTCATCTTTGTTTTGTTTCTCCTCTGATTTGTAGAATTCTATAATTGAGTTGAGCATTTGTTCTGTTTCAGAAGCACCTTCTCCCAATAAATAGCCTATTTTTTGTACCATTTCAAGGTTTTTGTCGATTACTTCAGTAACACGCTTTATTACTTGTTCCTTTCTTATTTCAGGAGAATACATATCCCTGAAAACTGCCCCGACGATGTTTCCCTTCCGAATAGTGAAAATGGATAAATTCAATAGTTTATCACCCAAATGGATATCCCTGTTGACGATGTTTTGCTGATTATTCAATACATGTGAAAACAGGTTGTAGATATTATGAGGCAGCAGTGTTTTTAGGTCAGCTCCAACCAACCCCGGGATCACCTCATTGATAGAATGTGCTTCATCGCCTAAATAGTCAATAAACGTTTTGTTGGATTGAATAATTTTTAAGTTCTTATCAATAATTACAACAGCCGAAGGGAGTTTCTGAAGCATTGCATTGGTGGTTTCTGATGCTTCTTTTGCTGTTTGTTTTTCTTTTCGTGCCTTTTGTTCCGATTCTTTTAAGGCTTTCTGGGTTTGAGCCAGCTTTTCATTGGTAGTACGTAAAGCTTTGATGTACTCATGCCGATTCCTTAACGTGTAGCTCAGACACATTTCTGTTTTTGCCAGACCTTTTGATACGGCTATTGCAAAATCGCGGCATGAGGAGTAACCACAGGCCATACATCCGGATGAGGAATCCGAATTTTCTTTTCCGATGGCTTTCATTACTTCCTGAATCTTTTCCTCGGAAGGCTCTTCTATGCGTTGATCATCAGACCGGAAGGATCTGGAATAATCTAAGTCCCAGTATTCATCGATATTCTTTTTCCATCTATCAAAGTCGAAGTTTTTTAGCCTTTTGTTGGAATAATCAGTCACCAATGATCGGCGAATGAATTTTTTGCCCCCTTCTGAAGTTCCCGGGCCCATTAAGCAACCCTCGCAGTAGAACATGTTAAAATGCCTTTTGATCTGTACGATATCATTTTCAAATTGCTGTGTACCATTCAGCATATTATTTTTGCCTTCCGTGGTGATAACCTTACCTTCCAGCAAATCTTCGCTAATTCCTGCAGCCTGAAGTAATCCATTGCTAATTGGGAACAATGATCCCTTATATCCAATTGGTGGGTCGAAATCAGAATACTCCAGTTTGCTTTCCTGAATGTGAAATTCCTTGAAAAGGTCTCTTAATTCAACAAAAGTCAGAACCGAATCAATTTTTCCATCATCCTTATAGAGCGTGGCTTCCTCTTTCGAATCTATGCAAGGACCAATGTATACGACTTTGATATCCGAACCGTATTTTTTTCTCACTATTTTTGCAGTAGCTACCATGGGAGAAACAAGTGGCGCGAGGTTATTTACCGATTCGGGGTGGAATTTCCTGACATGGTTCACTACAACAGGACAATTGGATGTTATGTAATATTTGCCTTTAAAATTTTCGAATAATTCTTTGTATTTCAATGCGATGATATCCGCTCCGAAAGAAACTTCATTAACATGATTGAATCCGAGTTGTTTTATCATCTGGACAAACTTTCGATAGTCCGTAATGTCATGAAATTCACCGGAAATACTTGGAGCAACAATAGCTACTTTAGTCTTCTGAGAATTCAGTAGTTCCTTTGTCTCTTTTTTTGAATCCTGAAAACTTATTGCGTTTTCCGGGCAAACTCTTATACAGCTTCCGCAACCTATACACCTTTCCGGGATAACCCGTGCATAATCATTGTTTACCTTTACTTCAATCGCATTAACCGGGCATTCTCTAACACAAGAATAGCTTAAGTTGCATTTTTCCTTATCTATTTTTACAAGTGACATGTATAATTATTACTGTTATTTATTAAACACTAGAAATATTTATGAAAAATTTCATCTAAAACAGGAATTAATCTTTCGGGAGTTACCTGCTTATAGGTTTTGTCTTCAAATTGAAGAATGGGTCCGTCCTCGCATTGATCCATACAATGCCTTCCGTGAAAATATACTTTATCTTCCAGCTGGTGTTCTTTAATATAATCTTTTATTACCTGAACCGCATTCTTATTGCCTCTTGAAAAGCAAGCGCTGCCCAGGCATATTATCAATTCTTTTCTTTTTCCTTTAGATGCATTCATAAACCGTAAATATATTTGTTTTCTTTTTTTAGCAGCATTTTGTTATTTATTTATATTCATTTCAAATAGAATTCCTTCATTTGCCTTAATTGTCATAGAGTTGGTGTTTTCAAAATTTCTTTCTTTTTTTATAAAATAATAAACTCTTTTAACTGTTATAAAAATAACAATGTTTATGAAATAACAATAATATTTTTTAATTTTGTATGATTAGATTAATATTATTCAGTTTAATGAACCAAAGAAAACGAAATTGAATGGAGAAAATTACAAAAATATTAGAGAAATACCCTTTTGTTCAGCGGGAAAATTTGATTCCGGTTCTCCAGGATATTCAGAATGAACTTGGGTATTTAACCGAGGACGCTGTCGAACAGGTGAGTAAATATTTGAATTTGCCGGCAAGTAAAATCTATAGTCTTGCAACTTTCTACAGCAAGTTTCGCTTTGAACCCAAAGGAAAATACCACATTGTAATATGCCGGGGTACTTCTTGCCATATTCAGGGAGCTTCTCACCTGATTAATAAAGTGCATGAATTTATAGGGCTTCAATCGGGTGAAACCACACGGGATGGATTGTTTAGCCTTGAAGTAGTGTCTTGCATGAGTGCTTGTGGTTTTGGACCTATAATGGCTGTCAACGATAGTTACTATACCGGGTTGAACGAGGACAAGCTAAAGGAGATCATTGATTTTTATAAAGAAAGTGAAGAATAATTATTATGAACGATAGTCATTATAACTCATATAAAGAATTTTTAATTCGTGAAATTCTTAGCAAACCAGAAAAGGATTTAAATAAAGAAACCCGGGATATTCTTTATAAGATCCGAAGGGATAAAATTTTACGCCCGGTGATCACACTTTCCTATACCTCAGGAAGTTTAATAGCAGGAGCCAAGGAAACTTACGAAACAATTAAGCGTTATCTTGATGAACGTGAAGTTGATGCAGATCTGATTAAGACCGGTTCATTAGGGATAATTTCTTCTGAACCTGTTATGGATGTCCAGATGCCGGGAAAAGCAAAAGTTACTTTCTCAGGGGTAGTGCCTGAAAAAGTGATTGATATACTGGATGCCATATTTAATAATTTTGTTCCTGAAGAATACCTGCTGGGTCAGCATCAAAACCATTTACATGAGCCATGGGAAAAATTGCCTTTTATTGATGAAAATCCTTTTTTGTCCCATCAGAAACGTATTATCATAAAAAACTGCGGAAAAATTAATCCGTTTTCCATTGAAGAATACATAGCGTATGATGGGTATCAAAATTTTCTGAAAGCGATAAACAATTATACCCCCGAAGAGGTTTGCGATATAGTTGAGAGAGCTGGTTTACGGGGAAGGGGAGGAGAAGGATATCCTACGGGAAAGAAATGGAAAAATACATTGGCTTCATCCGCAGAACAGCGTTATTTAATATGTAATGCAGGAGAAAGCGATCCGGGTGCTTCGATGGAGCGTACAATTATGGAGAGCGATCCACACAGTGTTATTGAGGCCATAGCCATTTCTTCTTATGCTTTGGGAGCGCAAAAGGCATATATTTACGTAGAAGGAGAATATGAATTAGCTTGTGAGCGTATACAGAAAGCAATTGACGATGCAAAGTCTTATGGTATTTTGGGACACGATATTTTTAGCAGCGGTTTCAATTTAAACATACAACTTTTTAGAGGAGCCGGTGCTTATGTTTGTGGAGAAGAAACCGCCCTTATTGCAAGTTTGGAAGGAAAACGGGGCATGCCGCGTCCCAAGCCTCCATATCCTTCACAGAAAGGTCTGTTTGGCCAGCCTACCACGGTTAATAACATGGAGACATTGTTGAACATACCTGTGATTATTAGTAATGGCCCTAATTGGTATAAAAGTTTAGGAACAGAAGAAAGTAACGGAACCAAGGTGTTTTCGCTGTCGGGTCGGATTGACCGTGCAGGTTTGGTAGAAATTCCTATGGGCACTACGTTAAGAGATATAATCTACAAAATTGGCGGAGGGCTGCCTGAAAGTAATGAGTTAAAAGGCGTTTTGATTGGTGGCCCGGCCGGAGGTGTTATGACGTATGAACACCTTGATTATAAGATTGATTATGAGAGCGTCAAAAGTGTCGGAGGAGCGTTGGGTTCCGGTGGAATTGTTGTTATGGACGATAATACATGCATTATCGATACTGTAAAATATTATATGAACTTCCTGCAAAAGGAAAGTTGCGGAAAATGTATTCCATGTAGAGAAGGAATACGCAGGATGTATGAAATATTGGAAAATATCTCGAAAAAACCATCCGATGAGAACGGACACACAACTCTTCAGCGTTTCAAGGGTGTTATGCATCTCGAAAAACTGGCAAATGTTACTCATGATACTTCTTTGTGTGGATTGGGTCAGAGGGCCGCAAATCCGGTGTTGTCAACGTTGAAATGGTATCGCGATGAATATGAAGAACATATTTTTGAGCGAAAATGTAGAGCAGGTGTATGTCAGGAATTGCGCACGTTTTATATCGATGTGGATAAGTGCACAGGCTGTACTATTTGTGCTAAGAAATGTCCGACAGGTGCTATTTTGGGTACTCCTAAGCATCCTCATTTTATTGTGCAGGAAAAATGTATTGGATGCGGTATATGTTATGAATCCTGTAAGTTCGCGGCCATAATAAGTAAGTAGAAAGAAAAACAGAAATCATGAATATAGATATTGAAGTGAACAATAAGGTAATAAGCGCACGTAAAGGAGATACGATTCTTGATGCACTGAGAGAAAATGGAATTCAGATTCCTACACTCTGCAGATTGGAGGATTTTACACCTACCGGAGCATGTCGCTTATGTGCTGTAGAGGTCGAAGGGAAGGACAGGTTAATTCCGGCTTGTTCATATCCGGTGGAAGAATGGATGAAGATTAAAACCCATTCTCAGCGTGTTATCGAAGCCCGCAAGATGATCGTGGAATTATTATTGTCAAATCATCCGGACGATTGCCTTTATTGCGAACGAAATGGAAATTGCGAATTACAGCGATTGGCACAAGAGTTAGATATCAGGGAAAGGCGTATTTCCGGCAAAAAAAATAAAGCAAAGTTAGATTTGTCGAGTCCCGGATTAATTCATGATCCTGCCAAATGCGTTTTATGTGGCCGATGTGTTAGAGTTTGTGAGGAAAACCAATCAGTGGCTACCCTTGATTTTATATCTAAGGGTAATTACACTTCCATTGGAACTGCAATGCAAAAGGATTTAAACTTTTCCAATTGTATTCAATGTGGTCAGTGTATAATGGTTTGTCCTACAGGTGCTTTACATGAAAAATCTTACTTTGATTCCATACAACAGGCCATCAATAAGGATGAGGTTACAGTTGTGGCTCAGTATTCTGCATCTGTAGTAGTTTCATTGGCGGAAGAGTTTGGCCTCCGGCCCGGAAAAGATTTAACAGGTGTGATTAATGCTGCATTAAGGAAAATTGGTTTTGATAAGGTATTTGACTCCACTTTTGGAGCAGATTTATATGCCATTGAGCAAGCTGCAGAATTATCTGAAAGGTTAGATAAAGAGGAGAATATGCCAATGTTAAGCAGTTCCTGCCCGGCGTGGATTAAATACGTCGAGCAAGCTCATCCGGAACTGATTCCTTATTTATCTAAAGTTAAGTCGCCGGAACAGATTACTGGAGCAATGGTAAAGAAATATTGTGTGGAAAGCAAAGATAAGAATCAGAATGATATTTTTTCTATAGCTATCGTGCCTTGTCCTTCAAAAAAATTTGAGGCTCAAAGGCAGGAAATGATGTCAAAAGGAATTGCCGATGTTGATGCTGTAATGACTACAAGAGAATTAGCAAAACTAATTAAACTTTATGGAGTTGATATTCATTCTATTGAATCAGAAGAAGCCGATCAGCCTTTTGCAAAGAGCACTTCCGCAGGAATGCTGTTAGCTGCTTTGGGCGGATCAGCAGAAGCCGTGATGCGGACAATGCATTTTAACCTTACCGGCAAAGATATACCTTCTCCAAAGATCAGTAAATTGAGGGGTACCAAGAATTTCAAACAAACGAAAATAAAAATGGGCGACTTTCAATTAAACAGCGCAGCTGTTAGTCCATTGAATAATATTGAAAAAATAATTGAAGAAATAAAAAATGGCAAATCCACATATCATTATATTGAGGTAATGGCTTGTCCGGGTGGCTGCGTGAATGGTGGTGGTCAGCCGTTTTTCAGTGATGAGCGAATGATTAAGAACAGAACAAAATCTATTCATTCTATTGATGACAAGAGTTCCCTTCGTTTGGCTCATAAAAATCATGTTGCGAAAGAATTTTATGAACAATACTTTGGGAAACCAAATAGTGAAGATGCAAAAAGAGTCCTTCATACAAGTTATACGGAAAGGAAAGTTTTATTATAGAAATGGAAAGGCAATCAAATAAACAGCGGGATTTAGTATATACGATAAAAAATCGATGCAGGGTTTGCTATACTTGTGTGCGTGAGTGTCCGGCAAAGGCAATTAAGATTATTAATGGACAGGCAGAAGTCATTAATGAGCGTTGTATTGGGTGTGGAAATTGCACTAAAGTCTGCAGCCAGGATGCTAAAGTTTTCTTAGACACAAAGGAGCGGGTTTTTCGTTTACTGGACGATGGTAAGAAAAATACGGGCAAGAAGAATATTGCATTAATAGCTCCAAGCTTTCCAGCCGAATTTTCAGAAATCACCAATTATCGTCTTTTTGTTTCTAAAATTCGGGCGCTGGGCTTCGACGTGGTTTCAGAAGTTGCTTTTGGCGCCGACCTTGTAGCTCGAAAATACAAAGAACTGGTTCAGAAAAATAACAATAAACGGTTTATTTCTTCCGATTGTCCGGCGATTGTGGATTATATTGAAAAATATCACCCTGACTTAGTAAGCAATCTCGCTCCGGTGGCTTCTCCTATGGTAGCTATGGCTCGGGTGATGAAAAAGAAATATGGAGAGGATAACAATATCATTTTTATTGGTCCTTGTATAGCAAAAAAATCGGAATCAGAAGAAGTTAGTGAGATGCTCACTTTCCGCGAGCTCCGTGAAATTTTTGAGGAAAACAAAATGTATTCCATGCAACTGGAACCCACTGATTTCGACCCGCCGAGCAGTGGGCGCGGTGCTATTTTCCCGGTAAGCCGAGGCTTGTTGCAAACTGCCGGAATTAATGATGATGTATTTGACGGTAGTATTATTGTTGCCGAAGGAAGGATTGATTTTCAGGAAGCTATTAAAGAGTTTGAAGGGGGAAAAATTACTTCGCGTCACCTGGAGCTCTTATGCTGTGAAGGTTGCATCGTTGGTCCCGGCACATCTAAACATGGTCGCCAGTATGAAAGAAGAATTCATGTTCACAGATATGTACAGGACAAACTGGAGAATTTTGACAAGCAAACATGGAAAGCTGAAATAGAAGAGTTTAAAGATATTGATCTGAATGTGAATTTCGTACCAAATGACAAACGAATTACTACCCCGACTTATCAGGAAATAGATAAGGTGTTGAAATCAATGGGTAAGTATGAAGATAAAGATCATCTGAATTGCGGGGCTTGTGGGTATGATACGTGTGAAGCTCACGCGATTGCCATAGTTAAAGGATTGGCAGAAAATGAAATGTGCCTGCCATTTACGATAGAAAAATTACATAATTCCGTGCAAGAACTTGCTGTTTCCAATGAGAAGTTAGTGTCCATGCAGCAGACACTTAAGCAAGCAGAAAAAATGGCAAGTATGGGGCAGTTGTCTGCAGGTATTGCTCACGAATTGAATAATCCGCTGGGTGTTGTAGTAATGTATGCCAATATACTTCTTGATGAAGTCCAGGAAGATTCCGAACTGGCTGATGACCTGAAATTGATTGTTGAACAAACAAACCGGTGTAAAAGTATTGTGAGCGGGTTGTTGAATTTTGCAAGAAAAAACCAGGTCAATCGCACTGAAACCGATGTTTATAAGCTTCTCGAACAGAGTTTTGATGCCGTCATTGTTCCCGAGAGTGTGAAGGTTATCAAAGACACCGAAAACTTAAGCAATTCTGAGATTTCATTGGATCAGGAACAAATGACCCAAATTTTAAGTAACTTAATTAAGAATGCCATTGATGCTATGCCTGATGGCGGAGCGTTGACGGTGAAAGTTGAAGACGATGACAGTTATGTTCATTTTATTGTAAGTGACACAGGCAAGGGAATTAAAAAAGAAGAACGCGATAAAATATTTGAACCTTTTTATACAACAAAAGGAATAGGAAAGGGCACCGGCCTTGGGCTGGCAACAGCCTATGGAATTGTTAAGATGCACAATGGAAAAATTACAGTTGATTCCAATACTGATCCTGAGGCCGGACCAACAGGGACAAAATTTACTATTAAGATACCAAACCAAAAGGAAAAATAATCAATTATGAAGAATAAGAAAAAAAAGATCCTGGTTGTTGATGATGATATGGATTATTTGTTCCAAATGCAGTTGCAGTTGCAAAACATGGGATATGAAGTTGTTACTGCAGAAAGCCAGAAAGAAGGAGAACAGGTTATTAAATCTACAAAACCTGACCTTGCTATATTCGATCTTATGATGGAAAGTGAGGACAGCGGATTTATCCTGAGTTATAAAACCAAACAAATGTATCCTGAAGTTCCAATAATTATAGCTACTGCTGTTGCTTCCGAAACTGGGATATCTTTTGGGTTAAACACAGACGAAGAGAAGAAATGGATAAAAGCTGATCTCTACCTAGAAAAAGGAATACGCGCGGAGCAACTGAAAAAAGAGATTGATAAGTTGTTGAATACTTGATCGTATCAGGCGTATCAAGATAAAACGAATCGTATGAAAAAAATCAATGTATTGGTTGTGGATGATGAGCCGGGAATTTGTGCCGGAATAAAAAGAATATTAAGCCGGTATACTGTGAGTTATCCTTTTATGGACGAAGATCGTGGTTTTGAGGTTTACGAAGCCGAAACAGGAGAGGATGCTATTGAGTTCATCAAAAAAAATCCACCTGATATTGTTTTGCTCGATAATAAATTACCGGGAATTCAGGGTACAGAAGTTTTAGAGTATATCAATGAGAACAATCGGGATATTCTTGTAATGATGATAACCTCCTATGCTTCTCTGGAATTAGCTGTTAAGGCGACAGAGCAAGGAGCATACGATTTTATTCCTAAACCCTTTACGCCGCAGGAATTAAAAGCATCAATGGAAAACGTAACCAAACATTTGTTCTTGCGGACAATGACCAAAAAACTCAGTAAAGAAGGAAAAGAAGTGCGTTTCCAGTTTCTTTCGGTACTTTCTCATGAATTAAAATCACCCCTGAATGCCATTGAAGGGTATCTGAAACTTATGCAGGAAAGGCAGGCGGGTAACGACATTAAAGATTATGACCAGATCATTAATCGTTCTATGGAAAGAATAAAGGGCATGAGAACGCTTATTATGGATTTACTCGACCTTACAAAAATTCAATTTGAGAAAAAAGAAGAAAAATTTGAGCGGGTACATTTAAATCAACTGATGCAAACAGCCATTGAAAACATTAATCCTTATGCCATTCAGAAAGATGTATCAATCAATTTTAATCCCGGAGAAGATATTTATATGAATGCCGACCCCGGAGATATTGAGATCGTATTTAACAATTTACTTTCCAACGCAGTAAAGTATAATAAAGATAATGGAAAAGTAGATGTTGTTTTAGATCAGGATAAAAAGAATGGTAGTGTAAAAATAAGCGTGTCAGATACAGGGATTGGCATGAATGAAGAAGAAAAACAAAAATTATTCAATGAATTTTTCAGGGTAAAAAATGAAAAAACCAAACACATAACAGGAAGTGGGTTGGGTTTATCGATAACAAAGAAAGTTGTCGATTTATATAATGGAGAAATAACTGTGGAAAGTGAACCGGACAAGGGAACGACCTTTCATGTTCATTTGCCTGTGGAATCAGAAAATAAAAATTAAACCGAAATACATATTATATGAAGAGTTTACCGGAGAAAACTATTGAACGTTTAAGCGTTTATCGGAGAACCTTGCTTAACTGCCTTTCAAACGGGAAAAACTATATCTATTCTCATGAACTGGCTAATCTTCATAATATAACTGCCGTTCAGGTTAGAAGAGATATTATGCTCATCGGCTACTCCACAACGCTGAAAAAAGGGTATGATGTGAAGGCTTTAGTGGATTTGATCGGTGATATTCTTGATTCACAACAACCAATAAAAGTTGCAGTTGTAGGCATTGGTAATTTGGGACGTGCAATTACCACTTATTTTAAAGGAAAGCGTTCTCAACTACAAATTGTGGCTGCCTTTGATACCGATCCGGAAAAAATTAACCGGGTTATATCAGGAGTTAAGTGTTATTCTATGCATGATTTAAAAAATGTGATAAATAAGCAGGATATTTCTGTGGCTATCCTCACTGTTCCTCCTGATTATGCCTCGCAGGTGGCTGAAAATTTAGTTATGGCAGGGATTAAAGGTATATTAAATTATACATCTGTGCCGGTGAATGTTTCCTCTGATATAATTGTGGAGAATTACGATATGACTACTTCTTTGGAAAAAGTAGCCTATTATGTTAAACAAAAGACGGAGGATGTTCAGAAAGGTTAATTATTCATTATTTTTGCTCCGATAAATAGAATAATGAATAGGCTATGAAAATCCACCGAAATTTTGACGAACTAGGCCATATAAAGAATCCGGTTGTAACCACGGGAACATTTGACGGAGTTCATATTGGCCATAAAACGATATTAAACAGGTTACGAAAAATAGCTGATAATATAGATGGGGAAACTGTTCTTATTACCTTTCATCCCCACCCCCGGAAAGTTTTATACCCCGAAACAAAAGGCAAAAACCTAAAACTAATAAGCACCCAGCGCGAAAAAATTGAACTGCTAAAAAGCACCGGCCTTGATCATTTGATTATCATTGAATTTACTCTGGAATTTGCTAAAATAACCTCACATGAATTTGTAGAAGATATTCTTGTCGGAAAACTTGGAGCAAAACGCATTATTGTAGGTTTTAATCACCATTTTGGTCACAATAAGGAAGGCGATTATGCTTATCTCTACAAATTAGCCAAAACTCATGATTTCGAAGTTGAAGAAATACCGGAACAGGATGTCGAAAATGAAACCGTAAGCTCAACAACAATTCGTTCAGCACTTTCTGAAGGCAGAATTCAAAGAGCCAACGCTTATCTGGATCATTTTTATATTATGATGAGCTATTTAAGAGACGGGCACCCAAAATGCAGAGAAATTGGGTTCCCAACCTATCAGTTAGAAATTGAAGAGAATGAAAAGTTGGTCCCGCCAGATGGGGTTTATGCGGTTAGTGTAACAGATGGAAAAGTACGATACCGGGGAATGCTTAATATCAAACAAGAATTCGAAAACGTTCCTTGCAACCCTGAGGTTCATGTTTTTGAACTAGAGCGTGATTTCGACCTCCGTGGAAAAATGGTGACGATCCAATTTCATAAATACATGCGCAAAGAATTGAATCTGGAAGATACAGAAAAACTACAAAAACAACTAGAGAAAGACAGAGCGGATATTGAGCAGTTGATTTACTGATAAATGCTGATAACTTATTTTGTGAAATCAAAGGTGCAAATTTTGTTTTTTATATTTTTTCTGTTATTTATATCCAAAAATTTAGGAATCTGTTTTGAAACGCTTGACTGATTTAGAAATCGTACAAGGAATCAGGGATAAAGATCCTAAGATTCTAAAATTTTTGTATGATAAATATTACCCGTTAGTTTATATGAATTTGTTGGAAAATAGCGCAACAGAAACAGAGGTGGAAGATGTCTTTCAGGAAGGGTTAATTTTAATATATAGAAAGATTAAGGATGGAACCTTCCAAATAAATACTAACTTTAAAAATTATTTACTGTCTGTTACATGGTATATTTGGATAAAAGAATTGAGAACAAAAAATAATCAATCTCGTATAATAGAAGACTATAATTATTTACAAAGCGATTATGCTGAACACAATGTAACTGATAAAGAGTACGAGTTACACATGCAATATAAACTTTATCAGAAATATTTCAGGAAACTAACAAAGAAGTGCCGTAAGATTTTAAAATGGCATTTTAAAAATATTCCTCTGAAAGAAATTGCAAAAAAAGCCGGGCTGAAGGATGAAAGATCAGTAAAAAAACGAAAACATGCTTGTAAGGAACAATTAATCCGTCTTATCAAAGACGATGAAAGATTTGATTTATATCATGGAAATGAATAAAGAAATTTCAAAATACCTCAGCGGAGAAATGGATGCTCAAACAGAAAAGGAGTTTGAGCAAAAGCTTCAGAATGACAAAGATTTGCGTAATGAATTAGAGCTTCATAAAGAAATTCAGAATGCATTAGGCGAAGAAGATATTATGGAGCTACGCGAAAAGTTAGAGGAGTATGCGCCATCTGCAAGGAAAAAGAAAAGATTTCGCCTGAAATGGGCCGATGCATTGACTGCGGCAGCTTTAGTAGCTCTCCTGGTTGGAATAGGAATGTTATGGATGTACCATAGCAAAATTACCAATCCAAACGATTTGTATGCAAGTTATTTTGAACCTTATCCGAGCATATATTCCCAGCGTTCAATAGATGCGGAATCTGAAGTCGGAACTTTAAAACGAAAGGCATTTTTAGCCTATGAAGGGGAGAATTGGGCAAAGGCAAAAAATCATTTTGATAAATTGCTACTTTTGCAACCAGAAAAGACTGAGTATGCTTTCTATTCAGGTATGCTGGATATGGAGCTTAACAAAACCCGTAACGCAATAAAACACTTTCGTACTGTATTGGATAAAGATGATCCTCTGCTGGAAGACCAGGCTATTTGGTATATTGCTTTAGCGCATTTAAGAGAAGGGAATCTTGAAAAATCAGTCG